>JAYWAR010000029.1:0-7244 GCA_043782285.1 Akkermansiaceae bacterium
AAGAGTCGTTCCAGCGCGGGGAATCTTGTCACCAAGCATGGGATTGAGAAAATCATCCGTGCACCGAAGGACTATGATCCGACTTTGGGAGCATGATGAAAGTCTTTCCGGTAGGGATTTGGTGAGGGCTACGGGTCGAGAACTGCGTAAAAATGGCAATTGCGCCGATTTTACGAATTTCCATGGTTTTGGCTCCGAAGATTGACGCTTGCCGTTGGGCATGCACAATCCCGCCGTCGGGCGGAAGAGCCGCATCGGCATTTTCATATACAGTCATGACCACCATCGCCATCAACGGATTCGGCCGCATCGGCCGCCTTGTCTTCCGTGCCCTCGTCGAACAGGGCCACCTCGGAACCACCTTCAACGTGGTCGCCGTCGGTGACATCGTTCCCGCAGACAACCTTGCTTATCTTTTGAAGTACGACTCCACGCAGGGCCGTTTCTCGGGCACGGTTTCCTCGAAAAAATCTTCTCCTGAACTTGAAGAGGACGACATCATCGTCGTCAACGGTCACGAAATCAAAGTGGTCAGTGCGCGTTCACCGGAAGGTTTGCCATGGCAAGAGCTTGGCGTAGAAGTTGTTATCGAATCCACGGGATTATTTACGGATGCCGCCTTGGCCAAGGGGCACATCACAGCGGGTGCCAAAAAAGTCATCATCTCCGCACCGGCCAAGGGCGAAGACGCGACCTTTGTTGTCGGCGTGAATGATAATCTCTACGATCCAGCGATTCACCACATCATCTCTAACGCGAGCTGCACAACTAACTGTCTTGCGCCGATCGTCCACGTCTTGCTTAAGGAAGGATTCGGCATCGCTGAAGGCCTGATGACGACGATTCACTCTTACACCGCGACTCAAAAGACCGTGGATGCGCCTTCGAAGAAGGATTGGAAAGGTGGCCGGAGTGCTGCCATTAATATCATTCCTTCCACCACTGGTGCAGCGAAAGCGGTAGCTTTGGTTTGCCCTGAAGTGGCAGGTAAACTCACTGGGATGGCCTTCCGGGTGCCGACTCCAACCGTTTCGGCAGTCGATCTGACGGTGAAGACGGTGAAACCGACCTCGCTTGCCGAGATTAAGGCCGCTCTCAAGAACGCTTCCGAAACCTACCTTAAGGGCGTGCTTGCTTATACCGAAGATGAAGTTGTTTCGACAGATTTCATTCATGATAAGAGTTCGTCAATTTTCGATGCCGGCTCGTCAATTGAGCTTAACTCGACGTTTTTCAAGCTGATCAGTTGGTATGATAATGAGTGGGGTTATTCCAATCGCGTCATCGATCTTCTTACGGATGTTGTGAAAAAGGGAATTTAAGCCCTCGATTTACGACTCGCGTCTATTTATTTAAAAACCGCAGTCCGTGAGGACTGCGGTTTTTTAAATGAAAACCAAGGTGCTCGAACCACCATCGTTCCTAAATATTACTTCAATTCGGAGTATTTGATGATGCTAAGAGCTGGGCAGGATCGGTGTAGATAAAATTATGTGCTTCAGCCACGGGTTGACAGGTGTATTTTTTCGAGTGGGTATTAATTCCGCCAAGAAGTTCTGGGCGGATGGCACAGGCAGCAGCTAAACCTTTATCAGCGATGAGTTGGATCCAAGGCTGAGTGGCATTATTGAGCGCCTGAGTGGCGGTGCGTGAGTAGGCCCCTGGCATGTTAGCGACACAATAATGCAGAACCCCCTCTTCCTCGTAGGTCGGTTGATCATGGGTGGTGGCGCGGGTCGTCTCGGCGCAACCGCCTTGATCTACAGCAATATCGACAAAAACACTGCCCGGGGGCATCATCCGGAGCATTTTGCGGGAAATGAGTTTCGGTGCTTTGGCACCGTGAAGTAGCACTGCGCCGATCACCAAGTCTGCATGCGGTAGGAGTTCTAAGAGATTCGCCTCGTTTGAGTAAACCGTGGTGATGCCGCTTATGGCCATATCGAGAAATCGTAGCCGCTCGACGTCAACGTCAAGAATGGTGACATCGGCACCCATGCCGGTGGCGACGCGTGCGGCGTTCAGGCCTGCGGTGCCACCGCCGAGCACGATTACCTTGCCGGGAGCAACCCCCGGCACGCCACCCAGCAAGCATCCACGGCCTCCGCGGTGTTTTGCAAGGTGGTAAGATCCGACGATTGCGGACATCCGGCCAGCGATTTCGCTCATCGGTTCGAGCAGTGGTAGGCGCTGCTGAACTCTGATGGTTTCATAGGCGATCGCGGTGCAAGCAGAAGCCGCCAGATTTTCGGTTAGCGTCTTGTTGGCCGCGAGATGCAAATAAGTAAACAGCAGGTGGTGAGGTTGGAGCATCGCCACCTCAGACGCTTGAGGTTCTTTGACTTTGACGATCAACGTGGCCGAATCAAAAACAGTCGCTGCATTTGGAACCACGCTGGCTCCGGAATTTTGGTACTGCTCATCGTCGTAGCTCGCACCCAGGCCTGCACCGGATTCGATGAAAACTTGATGACCTCGTTTGACCAGTTCTGCGACGGTGCCGGGAATCATACTTACCCGGTTTTCTTGTGCTTTGATTTCTTTTGGGATGCCAATTTTCATAAAATCGAAAAATTTGAGTAATTTTGTGGCGGGATGAGAATTTTTAAAAATGACGAGTCAGAGCTGAGAAATCAGTCATCACCAGATTCGGCAATGACTCATTTCGGAGTGCAGCAGAGAAATAGAAGGTCATTCATGTTCGATCAAGGATGGAGTGGTGAGGGCTGCGCAACTCCTGCAAGTTTCTTCCAACCGCTTCAAAAAAACCAAACGGTTATCGTCGGTTTCAAACGCGATCTTCTCGCCGCGCCCGCCACACCGGTGACACCCACCGCTACGTTATGTTAACAAGCATCCCCGGTATCGTCCTCGCAGCAGGCTGCGCCAGTCTCCGCTGCAACCGCATTTTCAGAGACTGGACTGTTCAGAGCCCCCCAAAAATCCACCTTTACGGCCCGCCCGAATTCAAAGACTGTTTCACCCGTTGGAATGTGAATGGACAGCACGACATCTTCCCCCACGCCGGTGAAACTCCATACCGTTAACTGAGGCGACCTCAAACCAAATGAACCGCAGACGGGACTCAGAAAATGGAGATGGGGCCACCGGATGGTTCATGCGAGGATGCCGTACGAATACGCGACGGCATGTGTCAGTAAGCCAAGGCACCGGTCGCTCCCAAATCGAACCCTTGGATTTGGCCAGTCGCTTTCGCGTCCAAATCCTAACTCAATAAAAAATCACGAAAGCGCCTTGATTCACTTCGATACTGCGGGGGCTGTTCACCAGTGGTCGATTCACAATCGAATTACTGGCTTGTTTTGATTTGGAAAAACCCTGATTTAAGGGTCGGCGTAATGTGGCGGAAACTGCGATAGGACCACCCGACATCCAATGACGGCAGCCCGGTGGATTGGGCGGGGCTGACCTCGATCAAGGGAGCGGTAAATGATCCGAGATTAAGACTGCCTTGGACTTGATAGGTAATGCCATCGACCGTGGCTGTGGGTAGAGTCGAGCCAGTGAAAACTGCACCGTTGCGCACGGGAAAGGTGAAGATGAATGAGTTCACGGCGGGATCCGTTGAGGAGCGGATGGCGGTTTTGGTGGAAGGAGTCGGTTTAAGCGCGTTGTCGTTGAGCGCGAATTCGAACAAGTTAATACGCCCGTCCAGATCGGGATCCGCGTCCCATGCATAGCTGGGGTTACTATTGCCATAGGGCGCGAATTGCTGGTCGCGCCAAGAACTAAAGGCGTTCGCAGTCTTTTGGATCTGGAATTCAAAGATCGACGGCGCAGCGATGGCCGTATCGACCAGAAGGCGTACTTTCGAGGTGGATTGGCCGGGAAAGTTGTGGAGTGAGAAGCGGCGGCAGGTAGTGCCGTTGTAGAAGGTGGTCCAGCTGCTGCCATTCCACGACTGAAGGTGGAAAGAAGTGATGCTGCCGATTCCCCCACTTTGTGCGTATTCATCGATAAGGATGCGGTCGAAATTCCGCACCGCGCCGAAATCAATTTCGAGCGTGGGGTTCGTCGTGCTGCTTGCCCAGCGGGTGGCGGGATTGCCATCGAGCGCGAGTTGTGGGCCGTAAGTCGCAGTATCGTTATTCCAAACGGAGGAGCCGGTGCCAGTGGCTTGGCCGATGAGGTTTTTCGGCAGAGGAGCTCCGGCAGAGAGCCCCAGCTTGTCTCGAAGTTGGAAGAGAGTTTCGCGTTCGAGGGGCCGGACCTTACCGCTGCGGTCCGGCGGCGCGTTAAGCACCAAGATATTATTTTGTGCGGTGGCGGCATAGTAGAGTTCCGCGAGTGAATTGATCGACTTGTTCGCCAAGTCGTCGGTTTTGTAGAACCATTGGTCTTTGCTGCTGAGCGTGACGGTTGACTCGAAGGGAAGATAGTGAGAGTTCCCGTTGTTGGAGAAAACCTTCGGATCCGTAAATTTCGGGAAATACGGGTCTCCGAGGCGGAAATCGGAAGGGAAGTAGCGAATCGGATAGCCCGTTTCTTGGTTGGCCGGAAGGACGGTCCCCTGATCTGGATTTCCAGGCACTCCGATCGTCCAGTTGGTGCTGACTTGGCAATCTGGCTGGAGGCGGCGGACGAGATCATAAATTTCTACCGAGGGCCAGCGGGTGTTCGCCTTGTCCCAGCCGCCGTCGAGCCAGAGTTCGCAGACCGGGCCGTAGTTGCTAAGCAGCTCAGTCATCTGGCGGAGCATGTATTGATTGTAGTCATTGTCCGTCGAGTAGGTGGGTTCATGGCGATCCCAGATCGAGTAATAGAGTGCCAGCTTGACGCCGTATTTCTTGCAGGCAACAGCGGCAGCGGCGACAATATCAGTGGGTACAGTGCTACTGGCGACGTCGTAAGTGGTCCAAGGGGAGTCCCAGACGCAAAATCCGTCGTGGTGTTTGGTAATCAGCAAGACATAGCGCATTCCGGCCTCGTAGGCGGTCTGCACCCATTGATCCACGTCAAGGGCAGTGGGCTGATAGCTGGAGACCGGCTTGGTGCCATCGGTCCATTCCGCGTCATGGAAGGTATTGATGCCGAAGTGGAGGAAGAGCCCGTAGCGGCGGTCGATCTGCGCTTGTTGGCCGACGTTTGGCGCGGTCGAGGGAATGGCACTGATCGGTTCGGCAACGGTGAGGCCGGTGATCTGGCTGGCGGTGGCGGTGTCCCCCGCTAAGGTGGTGAAGCGCAGGGTAGTCGAGGCAGAATCTGCGGTGAAGCGGATGAAATAAGGCACCTCGGGAGCTCCGCCGGTAAGCGGGGTTTGAAGCGTGTGATTGCTGAGAGTGGTGTTGCCGGTGATGCCAAGGCTGAGGCGCGGGACGCTGGTTTTTCCGGAGTTCGGTTCTATTCGGAAGCGTGCCAGATAGGTCTTACCCGAGGTGGTGGGAATGATCTCCTCTTTAACGGCTTGCGGTAAAACCGGGGTGATCAGTAGATCGGTATTAGGATTAAAAGTTCCAGCCGTAAAGGTGAAGATCCGTGCTGACGCGATATCACCGGCGAAGGTCGACGTCCCGTTGTTGATGGCCATGCGGAGGACCGCGTTGCCGGTGGCGTCCCTGGGCGCGGTGGGGGTCGTGCCGCTGGCAATGCCATTGGCATAAAACGTCGTGATGCCGGCGGAGCGGACGGCGGCGAGGTGAATCCACGTGCCAGCGGTGTAGCCCGTAATGCCGGTGTTGCCAACGAAGACAATACCTGCAATCGCGCCGAACCATCCTACTCCGTTGTTCGCATCGAAGCCGATGTTAATGCCCGCGGCATTATCACCAGTGCCGAAAATGTTCTTGTCGGTTTGTGTGAGATTGGAAGTCCGGACCCATGCCTCCACGCCGACATTGTCTTCGGGTGGATTCCAAGAAGAAGAGACGACAGTGCCGAAGAAGTTCTGGTTGCTATTGGTAAAGCTATAGAACGCGTCATTGAAGGGCCCACCAGTGCTGGAGATAGCTGGGGTTTCCGTTGCGGAGCCTGCCATGTGGCGACCATTACCGCTCGCGTCATAGGGCAGATTATTGCCACCATTCGTAGCTGGAGTGCCATCGCCCATCTGGTAGTAGACGTAAGGGGTAATGGTCGCCTGCGCCACAGCGGTAGCAAGTAGCGGGAGAATCAAGGATAGGGATAACTTCATGGGAGGAGGATTAGAAGAAGCTAGGGTTTGGACTTGGGTGAAGTTCGGCTCGCGGAGGTGAACTATTTTAAAAAAAATTTAGCACTGCAACATTGGGTTTCACATGGAACTTAACTGTTCAAAAATGAGTAACAAAAATCGAAATTAGGTTTTACAAATTAATCGACACTATTTTTTATAGAATTTATCATTTACCTAGAAATGTTATTGGCTTGTATCACAAGCCTTATTTTTGATGGTTAGATCCGACGAAATTTGCTTACTCTGCGCGGCTTGGCGATCCAACGGCGTCATCCGCAAGATACGGCTCTGCAGGAAAGCAGCCGGAGCTATTTCGACATCGAGTCCGAAGCTTGTGAAGCTAACAAAAAAAACACTAATTAGTGGCAAATCATTTACATAAAATTACTGATATTCTAAACGAACGCCAATTTGTTAATGATCGGGTGTTCAAAGCAAATTGATCTCCACGTAGCCGAGCAGATTGTCTTCAATTCTTTGGCGTCATCATCTTTATTTCGCTTGTCGGTCTGCTCAAATCGAGGGTTTCCTTGTCCCACATTCCGTTGGAAAAATGATCGTTTACGAACACACATTCAGTACCTTTCGGTTCAGCCTCGTCACTCGCTCCGCTTTGTTGCGCGGCTGCCTTCAAGCTACTATCTGTGGCTTTGCCAATCTTCCCATCGTTGTTCCGGTCACTGTTTAACTCCACCGGCAGGAGATTCATCTTCTTATCCGCTATGAGGTTGGTGCCGTGCGAGTGGGTGTGAGAGGCGAGGAGCGCGCTGCGCTTGTCCACGACCCAGTGGTTGCCGCGGAGAAGTGGCAGGGTTTGGTCGGCAGCGACTTTGGGCGCACTCATGCGGAATCGCCGGGTGTGAGTGTCGTGAGGACCTTTGCCCTTGAGGGTGGCTTCCCAAGCGGTGTAGTTCTCTCCTCCCATCCCCGGGAGAGCGGGGGGACACGGCTGAAGAGCCCCGCTTCGCGCCGCCGCAAGTAGGTAATTTTAATTGTCGCTGGACAGCACCTGAATTGGCGTAAGCCACTCGTTGCTCTCTATTTTACGGGTTCTATTTTCCTCTTTAGATTG
>JAYWAR010000030.1:0-2595 GCA_043782285.1 Akkermansiaceae bacterium
ACGGTGCTGAAAAATGGCAATATTTCTGCTTGTGGCTTAATATCATCCAGTTGTTTGACAAGATTATCCGCCGCCGGTTGCATCATCGCATGGTGATACGGGTGATCCACTCGCACGAAGCGAGCGAACACATTTTGGGGCTCCAGTTCGGCACGAATCGCTTCAAGTGAGGACTTGATCCCAGCCAATGTCAAAGAACGAGGGCCATTGAAGGCCGCAATACTGACCGTGCGATCATGGCGAGCAATCACTGCCAGCGCTTCTTCTTCCGAAAGACTAACCGCCAACATCGTCCCTTCACCGCGAGCGCACTCGTGCATCATCCGGGCGCGCAAAACGATGATCCGGGCACCCTCTTCCAAACTCAGAATTCCCGCAACATAGGCCGCTGCAATTTCGCCAACACTGTGGCCAACCACCGCCGTCGGTTCGACACCCAGCGATTTCCAAAGCGCCACCAGCGCCAATTGCATCGCAAAAATTGCCGGTTGAGCAATTTCGGTTTGCTGCAAGCGCGAATCGGCCTCGGCACGGCCCAGTTCTTCCAATAGCGAAAAATTCGCATAGGGTTGCATCGCCTTTTCGCAAGCTTCCATCACCGCACGAAAAACCGGCTCGTTACGCATCAGTTCGCGACCCATGCCCCACCATTGTGGACCTTGACCGCTCATTACGAAGCCGACGCGGAGTGCAAACTCTGGGCGTGGAGTGAACGAAACACGCGCAGTGCTCACTGGATTGCCCGCGGCAAATTCTTGCAACTCTTCCACCAAGGTAGCCGAGCAGTCGGCCACCATCGTCAAGCGATGAGCGTGGTGATTGCGACGCGCACCGAGCGTGTAAGTCAGCTTCGGCAACACCGGTGAAACGCCATTGCCTAATTCATGCGCTTCAACCCAATTCGCCAAGCGCGCAGCCGTCGCTTTTAACGCATTTTCTGAGCGCGCGGAAATCACCAGCGGCCAACTCCGCTCGGTCGGAAAAGGGCCTTGTGCCGCAGCCACTGACATCGGTGGCTCGGCCAAAATGACGTGCGCATTAGAGCCACCAAAACCGAATGAATTCACCCCCGCAATCCGCCGCCCCCCATTGTCTGGAAATGCTTCCAGCGTCGTCGGCACCCGCAATTTCAAACCCACCATGTCGATATGGGTGCTAGGAGTATCAAAGTGCAAACTCGGCGGAATTAGACCGCGCTTGAGTACCAGCATCCCCTTGATCAACCCGACCACGCCTGCTGCGGTTTCTAAGTGACCCAAATTGGTCTTCACCGAGCCGATCGGTAAAGGCGCATCCGTTGCGCGGTCGCCACAAAGCGCCTCAGCCAGAGCAATCGCTTCAATCGGGTCACCGACCGCAGTGCCAGTGCCGTGAGCTTCGACGAAACCGACCGCCGTCGGTAAAATTCCAGCGTCAGCACACGCATCGCGCACCAGCTGAGCTTGAGCCTCAGTGCTTGGCAGCGAAATCCCATTGGTGTGACCGTCCTGATTCAAAGCGGAGCCGAGAATCACGCCTTGGATCGGATCGCCATCCGCGATGGCTTGGGAAAGCGGTTTTAGTAAAACGATTCCTGCACCTTCACCACGAACGAAACCGTTAGCAGATGCGGCAAAGGCCTTGCACTTTCCGTCTGGAGAAAGCATTCCCGCTTGGGAAAAGCCGATGAATCCGTCTGGAGTGATAATTACCGTCACTCCACCAGCCATCGCCATCTTACACTTCCCGGCCCGCAGCGACTCACAAGCGAGGTGGACTGCCGTCAGCGCCGAAGAGCACGCGGTATCCATCGATAGGCTTGGCCCGCTGAGATTGAAGCAATACGAAATCCGGTTCGCGGCGATGCTGTGCGCGCTACCAGTCGGCGAGTGAGCGCTGATGCCTTTACGGTCGGTGCCACCACCTTGGATGTTTTGGTAATCATTGTGGGAAACGCCCATGAATACACCGATGTCAGTGCCTTTTTCAAAGTCCAAAACTTGACCCGCATCCTCAATCGCTTCCCACGCGGTTTCTAGCAAAAGCCGTTGCTGTGGGTCGATGTAGGGAGCCTCACGCGGGGAAATCCCGAAAAATTGTGGATCAAATTGATCAATTTCATCGAGAAAGCCACCACGTTTAGCGATCGATTTACCCGCCAGCCCCATTTCGGCATCATAGAAGCGTTCGACATTCCAACGATCTGCTGGAACTTCCGAAACAGCATCCCGTCCTTCGGCCAAGAGTTTCCAAAACGATTCGGTGTCATTGACCCCGCCGGGGAATCGGCAGCCGATTCCGATGATTGCGATACCTTCTTTTGGCATGGTGTATAGGTGTGAAAATCCCGAGAAAGGACGGCGCACTATCGTAATTTATTTTTTCAAGGCAAGTCCTAGTTCTTGGGATAGAGTATTTTCCGGGAAAATCTCAAACCGCTAAATTAAACGACACCGAGCGATACCCGCCGGTAGCGGATATTTACCATCATTGGAGACTCCGCAAAATTTCACGTCCACGATTTTTGGTATCAGGGTCATCTTTTCCTTGGTTAGGTAAAGCTAGGCCTTTTTCGATAAATTTCTTAGCGTCCGCCTTATTGGCCATCGCGGCACA
>JAYWAR010000031.1:0-7196 GCA_043782285.1 Akkermansiaceae bacterium
GATCACTGATGACTGATCACTCGGCACTTCTCCCACCTCCGCGACGACGACGTCGATGTCGTGCTCTTTGAAGCGTTCGAGGCGGGTGAAGCCTTCGGCATCTTTGAATTGTTTATCGACGAGGAGGCGGGTGAAACCTTGCTTGAGTGCCCACTCGGCGATCTCGTTGTGGTAGCCTTTTTTCCCCCGGATGATGGGGGCAAGGAGGGTGACGGGGCCTTTTTTAAGCTGCTCGCGGATGGTGTTTTCGATGGCGGCGAGCGATTGTTTTTCGACCGGGATTTCGCAGCCGGGGCAGTAAATGGTGCCGAGCTTGGAGTAGAGCAGGCGGATGAAGTTCCAGAGCTCGGTGACGGTGGCGACGGTGGACTTGCCGCCGCCTTGGGAGACGCGCTGCTCGATGGCGACGGTGGGCGGGAGGCCTTGGAGTTGGTCGATCTCGGGTTTTTCGAGCTGCTCGGCGAATTGCCGGGCGTAGGCGGACATCGAGTCGAGGAAGCGGCGCTGGCCCTCGGCGAAGAGGATGTCGAAGGCGAGGGTGGATTTCCCGGAGCCGGAGAGGCCGGAAATGACGACGAGTTGGTCGCGTGGGATGTCGAGGGAGATGTTTTTGAGGTTGTGGTGGCGGGCTCCGCGGAGGGAGATGGAAGGGGTGCCGAGTGAGCAGTGATCAGTGATCAGAGGGGAGGAAGAAGTGCCGAGTGAGCAGTGATCAGTGAGAAGTGAAGAGGAAGAATTGAGGGTTTTTTTTAGGAAGTGGGCGGTGGGGGTGTTTTGTTGGGCGACTTGTTCGGGGGGGCCTTGGGCGACGAGCTGGCCGCCGTGTTGGCCAGCTTCGGGGCCAAGGTCAAGGATCCAGTCGGCGGATTTGATGACGTCGAGGTTGTGCTCGATGACGAGGAGGGAGTGGCCGGAATCGACGAGTTTTTGGAAGACGATGAGGAGGTTTTCGATGTCGGAGAAGTGGAGGCCGGTGGTGGGCTCGTCTAAGATGAGCAGTTTGTTAGTTTTCAGTTTTGAGTTTTCAGGAAGAGTAGTGGCGAGGAGTTGGCAGAGTTTTAGGCGTTGGGCCTCGCCACCGGAGAGGGTGTTGAGGGGCTGGCCGAGTTTGAGGTAGCCGAGGCCGACTTCGACGAGGGGAGCGAGGAGTTTGGTGATTTGAGACTGGCGTTTGAGACTTGTGGGCGAGACGCCCACACTCCTTGAGAAGAGGGCGATGGCGTCGGTGACGGTGAGGTCGAGGATGTCGGCGATGGATTTTTCCTGGTAGAGGTAGTCGAGGGTGGAGGACTTGTAGCGGCGGCCATTGCAGTCGGGGCAGGTGACGTAGAGGTCGGAGAGGAACTGCATTTCGACTTTTTCGAAGCCATTTCCAGCGCAGCGGTCGCAGCGGCCATCGCCGGAATTGAAGGAGAAGAAGCCGGGCTTGAGGGCGGCGGATTTCCCTGCCGGGGTGTCGCAGAAGAGCTGGCGGATGGGGTCGAAGGCGCCGAGGAAGACGGCAGGGGTGGAGCGTGGGGTACGGGCGACGGCGGTCTGATCGACGAGTTCGACGCCCGATAGATGCTGGGTGCCCTTGAGTTCCTTGATAGGCGCGGCGTCGCCCTCGGCTTCTTGGCCGAGCTTGCGGGCGAGATTGAGGTAAAGGACATCGTGGGCGAAGGTGGATTTCCCGGAGCCGGAAACGCCGGTGAGGACGGCGAAGAGGCCGAGTGGGAGATCGACGTCGAGTTTTTTGAGATTGTGGCGGGTGGCGCCGCGGATGGAGAGGAGTTGTCTGGTGGGCTTGCGACGCTTGGTGGGGATGGGGATGGATTTTTGGCCGGTGAGCCAAGGGAGGGTGCCGAGTGGAGAAGAAGTGCCGAGTGAGCAGTGATCAGTGATCAGTGAAGAGGCTTCGCGCTTTTTCGGGGTCTTTTTTCTTCCACTGATCACTGCTGACTGATCACTCGGCACTCTTGGCGGACCTTGATAGATGAGGGTGCCGCCGGAGGAGCCGGCGCCGGGGCCGATATCGACGAGGTGGTCGGCGGCGAGCATGACGGTCTGCTCGTGCTCGACGACGACGAGGGTGTTTCCCTTATCGCGGAGGCCGTGCATAATGCCGACGAGGCGGTCGATGTCGCGGGGGTGGAGGCCGACGGTGGGCTCGTCGAGGACGAAAAGCGTGCCGGTGAGGGAGGCTCCGAGGCAGGTGGTGAGATTGACGCGTTCGACCTCGCCGCCGGAGAGGGTGCGGGTGGTGCGGTCGAGGGTGAGGTAGCTGAGGCCGACTTGGTCGAGGTAGCTGAGGCGGGAGGAAATTTCGGTGAGGACGAGTTGGAGAGTGGGGTCTTTGGGAGTGCCGAGTGAGCAGTGATCAGTGAGCAGTAAAGAAAACCAAGGAAGGAGGTCGCCGATGGACATGGACCACAGCTCGGGGAGGGTTTTTCCGCTGACTTTAAAGCAGAGGGACTCGGGCTGGAGGCGCTTGCCACGGCAGGCGGAGCAGGTGGTGTAGGAACGGTAGCGGCTGAGGAAAACGCGGACGTGCATCTTGTAGGCCTTGGTTTCCATCCAGTCGAAGAAGCCCTTGACGCCATACCAATCGCCGGAAACCCAGAGGTCTTCGAGCTGGTCTGGGGTGAGGTCGTCGGTCTTGCGGTCGCCGTAGTAAATCCAGTCTTGCTCGTCTTGGGAAAGGTCTTCAATGGGGCACTTGATGTCGATGCCGCGCTCTTTGCAGTTTTTTATCAAATCGCGCTGGCACTCGTCGCCGCGCTCGCTTTGGAACGGCTTGATCGCACCCTCGGAGATGGAGAGTGACTTGTCTGGGATGGTTTTTTCGAGGTCGATGCCGATGATACGGCCGAATCCCCGGCATTTCGGGCAGGCGCCGAGTGGGGAGTTGAACGAGAAGAGGCCGGCGGTGGGCTTGCGGAGGGTGAAGCCGGTTTTGGGGTTGGTCCAGCTGGTGCTGAAAACACGAGAGTTTTCAGTTTTCAGTTGGGAGTTTTCAGGGGAAGAAATCGTGGCGTGGCCTTTGCCGAGGGTGAAGGCGGCTTCGAGGGCTTCGAGGAGGCGGGAGCGGTTCGCCGGAGTGAGGGTAAGGCGGTCTTGGATGACGTGGATTTGCGATTTGAAATCTGAAATTTCGCCGGTGAGTGGCTCGTCGGTGCGGGTGATTTTCCCGTCGAGCAGGATGCGCAGGTAGCCTTGGGCGTTGAGGAAGGGGAAAATTTCCTCGCTCTTGGCATTGGGCGGAACCGGGATGGCGAAGGTGACGAGGAGGGCTTGTCCGGCGAGATTTTCCTGCGCCCAAGCGGCGGCGGACTCGGGGGAATCTGGCTGGATGACCTCGCCAGTTCGCGGATCGTAGCCGACGGCGAGACGGGCGAAGAGCAGCTTGAGATAATCGTTGATCTCGGTGAGCGTGCCGACCGTGGAGCGGGTGGTGCGGACGTGGTTTTTCTGCTCGATGGCGATGGCGGGCGGGATGCCGTCGATGGAGTCGACGAGCGGCTTGTCCATGCGGTCGAAAAACTGCCGGACGTAGGGGGAAAATGTCTCGACGTAGCGGCGCTGGCCCTCGGCGTAGAGCGTGTGAAATGCGAGCGAGGATTTCCCCGAGCCGGATGGTCCGGTGACGACGGTGAGCTTGCCGAGGGGGATGTCGAGGTCGAAGCCCTGGAGGTTGTGCTGGCGGCAGCCGCGGAGGAGGATCGCGGGTTGGAGGCGGGGCGTGGTGGTTTTCGGATCAACTTGAGGCACACCGCAGGCTATGCAGGAAATCGAGGTTCGCCAGTGGAAGTATCGGGCAAATGCGGGGAACTTGCAAACCTGTGGGTGTACGCAGTTCCCAGCGCCTATTCAGTTCCCAGCAACGATTCGATAAAGCGCTTTGGATCGCTCTTGGTTTGCGCGATTTCAAGGTCGAACAAACGGATTGCGCCGAGATCATGATCCGCCTTCAGCCGGAGATTTTGTTTTTCGAGCCAAGTGATATAAAGATCCACCAGTTTCGTCAGCTCCACTTGGAATGTATCATCAATCCCAATTTGTTTTTGAAGATACTCGGCATAGAGATTCACTGCCTCGGGAATACTTGCAAAATGGCTGTCGAGGTCGGCAGGGAGGCGATATTTCAATTCTTTCCAGACTTCCAGCTGAGGGGCCATTGTTTCTACCACGCCAAGCTTGTGAGGTTTTCGCTGCATGGTAGCGGAGAACTCTTTAATCAGATCGGCAGCATTGTATTCCAAGTTTCTACGATGCACGACCCGCAGAGGAGCCGTGCGATCCTGTAAAATTTTGCGGGCTTTCGCAAAAAATCCGGTAACCTCAAATTTCGGCTCAACTTGCACAGGATCGACGGGCGTAGGGCTGACCGCTTGCTCCTGCTGCTCCGAAGTTTGGCTGTGCTTCTTGAGCAAAGGATCGGGATTCACTGGCGATTCCTCTTGCAGCGGCGTGACTTTTGGCAATGCCCGAGGGACAACGATCGTCGACATATTGACTTTGGCGGGCGGTTTTTGATAGAATTTGAGATAGCCATATCCCGCAGCGGCAGCAACCAGTAGCAATAACACCATCGAAGCACCGGAGGATTTTTGCGGCCGGGTCGATTGGTAATTCCGACGAGATCCCGCCGGCCGCGGGGTCCCTGCGGGCATGATCCGGTTCGGCCGGTTCGGCTGGTTCGGCTGGTTCGGCTGGTTTGGCTGGTTTGGCTGTGCTGAGGCCGGGGTGGCGGTGATTGCTTGCAGATCCGCGGTCATGTCAGCGACCCTGGCGTAGCGAGCCGCTGGTGAAATATGAGTTGCCCGTTTGATGATGGCATCCAAACGCGGGTCACAACGTACAATTGACGAGGCGGAACGTGGGTCATCTGCTGGCAGTCGCCCTGTCAGTAACTCGTGGAGCATCACACCGACTGAAAAAATGTCCGCCCGGTGGTCCACCAAGTGAGGGGCATTGACCACCTCAGGCGCCGTGTAATGTGGCGTCCCAAAAATTTCCTCGCCCTCTTGGATTTTGCGCTCGATCGGGCGTGCCAGGCCAAAATCGCCGATCTTAGGCTGAGCATTGAGGTCGAGCAGGATATTCGAAGGCTTAATGTCGCGGTGAATGATGCCGTTTTCATGGGCGTGAGTCAGGCCGTCGCAGATGTCGGAGATCAGACGAATCACTTCGTTTTGGTCGATCGCTTGGCCGTGGGCCGAGTGAAAAATCGACTTGCCGGGAACGAACTCCATGATGATGAAAAGCATCCCATTCATCTCACCGAAATCATAGACCCCAATCAAATTCGGGTGGTTGAGGCGGGCCATCGCTTTGGCCTCAGCCGCAAAGCCTTCACAAAAAGCCACGTCCTTACTCAATTCCAAAGGAAGAATTTTTAAAGCAACGGTGCGTTCCAAAGATTTTTGGACGGCACAGTAAACCGCCCCCATCCCGCCCGCGGCGATCAGTCCTTGGATTTCATAGCCCGGAAAAAACTCCGCCAAATCGGCAGAATCTGGGGCAACAAAGCCGATTGGTGCGGGTGAATCACTCATAGGTAAAAGACATTCAATTAGTTTTGTTGGCGGCGGAGACGATGCTTTCTAAATGTTAAATTTCAAGCTTAATGCAAGTATTTCTGAGTAAAACGAAGCTTGCTCAGTAAGCGAAAAATCGAAATGAGGATACACATGAATGAAGCAGAAGTGATCAAAAATTTGGGGGAGAATGGAATTCGGCGGATGGTTGGGGCATTTTACCGCCGAGTCCGCCACGACGATCTAATCGGCCCGATGTATCCTGAGGACGACTGGGAGGGATCTGAGCTGCGTTTGGCCGAGTTTTTGCTATTTCGGCTGGGTGCTTCGACTCGTTATGGGGAAATGCGGGGCCATCCAAGACTGAGAATGCGCCATTTGCCCTTTCAAATTGGCGATGCCGAGCGCGACCGCTGGCTTGAACTGATGAACTCCGCGATGGTGGAAACCGAAGTGCCGCTCCCCGCCCGAGAATTTCTCGATCCTTTTTTCACCCAAGTCGCCGACTTCATGAAAAACCACGCCGAGCTACCAATCGGTCCCGCGGCTGATGATTGAGCATCCATTTTGGAGTTTGGGCCCCCGACTGAGCATGCCGCGACAAACGGATCCCGATCACTCGCCAAAACTTTAAATTTTTCCAGTGGCGAGTTAGCGACGAGCATCGCAAGCTGGGGCTGAAGTTAATTCCACATGTCAGATCCTACTGAGTTCGTCATCAAAGCCACTTTTTGTACCGCGCTCGGCCTATTCGGGCTCAGTGCAGTGACTCGCAAGTTGCTCAAAAAAAAGCAGCCCGCGCCTGCGCCACTTGACTCGCCCGTTTTTCCAGAGCTCGAATCTTCTTGCCCGATTCCGCCGCCTTGTCCCCTTGAACAAGTGCGCCACCCGGTGCCGACGGAGCTTTACGGACCCTTGGATTTAATCGGCGCGGGCTTGATTTTCACAATTTTTTTCAGCCTGGTTATTTCCTCGATCAAAGCCTCGAGTAAGGCTGATTTGGTCTTAGATCGCAATGCAGTGCTCGTTTCGATTACGTTTCAGTGGATTATTGCTGCGATCGTGATTTGTTTCGTGATCCGCCGGATTCGACCGATCGACTGGCTGGGTTTGAGATGGCCCGCGTGGCGCCAAGTGTTCTGGATCGCTCCCGCTGCCGTGGTCTCGATGTGGGGGGTTTTTGGCGGGCTACAAGTCGCCGGTTTTATGCACTGGATCGAATCCTTCGGGGTCGAATCGGTCCAAGACACGGTCAAACTTTTACAGAATTCCAAGGACCCGGGCATCCTCGGGCTGATGACTTTGGCTGCCGTCGTCGTCGCGCCATGCTGTGAGGAAATTGTCTTTCGCGGCTACCTCTACCCCGTCACCCAAAAATTTGCGGGCCCGTGGGTTGCAGGAATTTGCTCAGCGCTAGTTTTTGCCGCGGCTCATGGCAGCTTAGCCGCCCTGCTACCCTTATTTATTTTTGGCTGCTTACTGGTCTTGATTTACCAAAAAACCGGTTCGTTATGGGCTCCCATGGCCGTCCATTTTTGCTTCAACGGGGCGACCGTGATGATCCAACTGCTCGCCCGTTACTTTCATCTGCCCCTCGACCCCTCGCTGTGAAAACTTTACGCGACATCGGCGAAGATGCGCTAATCGAGCGGCTGGTTCAGCTCTTGCCCCGAGATC
>JAYWAR010000032.1:0-19331 GCA_043782285.1 Akkermansiaceae bacterium
CTTGAAACGGGGCAAGAAACGGCTACTGAACTTAAAAAGTTACTAGAAACGCTCCAATTTCCAAATTTATTTGTTAACTTTGACCCGGCAAATATGTTGTTGTATGGTAAAGGTAATCCAATTGAAGCCATGAGTTTATTAAAACCGTGGATTGGGCAAGTGCACATTAAGGATGCGATTCAAAGTCAAATTGTAGGTGAATGGGGTGAGGAAGTTGTCGTAGGTAGTGGAGATGTAGACTGGCAGACTTTTTTTAGTATACTAACAGAATCAAATTTTTCCGGCGAATTTGTGATTGAACGCGAAGTTGGTGATCAGCGGTTGATAGATGTTGGCCATGCACGTGAAGTTATTCTTAAATTTATTCGATGACTCTAAATTAAATGTTAAATCCATCTACAATCGTACCAACGACTTCGGTAAACGTTGCAGTAGTTGGCCTTGGTTTCATGGGACTTAGTCATCTGCGTGCTTATTTTGAGAACCCGCTGGCAAAGGTAGTTGCGGTTTGTGGTGCGACTCGCTTACCAGTTAATGGAATTTTATCTGGAGTTGTAGGCAATATTCAAAGTACTTCAGATATTCAACTTGGACCAGAGGTTAAAATTTTTAAAAGTTTGCAGGATCTTTTAGCAGAACCTGAAATTCAGTTGGTAGATCTTTGTACACCAACGCCGCTCCATTCGGAACAAGCAATTGCAGCGTTGAAAGCGGGTAAACATGTGCTCTGTGAAAAGCCAACGGCACGAACTTCGATAGAAGCGCGTGAAATTCTTAAGGTTGCCGCTATTTCTCCCGGGTTCTTAATGCCTGCGATGTGTATGCGATTTTGGCCGGGCTGGAGTTGGCTCAAGCAAGTGGTCGTGGCTGAAACTTTCGGTAAAGTTTTAGCGGCAAGTTTTTGCCGAATGTCAGCGATGCCCGCGTGGAATCCGAAAAGTACTGATTCGGTTAAAAATGTTTTGGGCGGGGCGTTGTTTGATTTGCACATTCATGATACTGATTTCATAAATTATTTATTTGGTCGACCGGAAAGTGTGTTTTCGACTGGAGTTTCTGGAACGAACGGCGAGATCAACCATGTGGTTACCCAATATCATTATCGTAATGGGCCAGCGGTTTGTGCAGAAGGCAGTTGGTTACTGGCACAAGGATTCAAGATGGCTTATACTTTTCATTGTGAGCGTGCTACGTTAGATTATGATTCGACACGTGGTGTAGATGCATTAATTGTTACTGAATCTGGCAAATTACCGCTGACGGTAAAATTAGAAAATACAGATGGTTATGCTTTAGAAATAGATTATATACTTCACTGCGTAGCAAACTTACAGACACCTAAGACAGTCACTACCGAGGATGGAGTGGTGGCGTTAGAAATTTGTGAAGCTGAAGAACGCTCCATTCAAACAGGTGCAGTGGTAATACTTTAAATAATATAAAACGATGACTTATTCTCTGCGGCTTAGACTTTTCATCATGATGGTGCTTGAATTTTTCATCTGGGGTGCATGGTTACCGCTAATTTTTGGTTATTTACCAAGCGTAGGCTTCACTCCTGCACAACAATCATGGATTCTTAATACCTTTCCAATTGCGGCAATTGTAGGGATGTTTTTTAGCAATCAGTTTTGTGATCGTAAGTTTTCGGCGGAGAAAGTTTTATCTTTCAGCCATTTTGTTGGTGGTGTTGCAATGTTAGGCCTAGCATTTACTAAAAGTTTTTGGCCATTTTTTGGATTGATGCTCACACATTGTCTTTTTTATGTACCAACCATTTCAATCACCAATTCTATTGCCTTTTCAAATATGAAAGACCCGCAGAAGGAATTTGGGCTAGTTCGGATGGGTGGAACGATTGGCTGGATTCTTGCGGCGTGGCCATTTACTTTCATTCTTGTGAATTGGGAAAAAGTTCATGCGGTAAATCCGCAAGGTCTAGTAAACTGGATGGAGGCTGTCTTGGGCTCTGGACTTACTGGAGAAGCCTTAAAATCGGCAACGGTTTGGACATTTATTGTTGCGGGCCTAGCGTCGTTAATTTTGTCTGGCTATAGTTTCACGTTGCCTCATTCACCACCCAAAAAGACCTCAGTAGGTCGAAATCTTGCTTGGTTAGAGGCACTTAAATTACTCAAAAAACCATACGTGATTGTTTTATGGCTAGTTGCCCTGATGGATTCTTTTGTGCATAATAGCTATTTTAACTGGACGGGTTTGTTTTTGGGGACTTCACGCGAAGCGGGTGGGGTGGGAATTCCTGGGAATTGGATTATGCCGGTCATGAGTATTGGACAGGTTGCTGAAATTGTGACGATGTTTGTTCTCGGAGCCACACTCAAGCGTCTTGGTTGGCGCAGTACGATGACCATCGGAATTCTTGGTCACGCGGCAAGATTTGCAGTTTATGCGTTTTTCCCGGAAAATAGAGAACTAATTATTCTGGTACAAATTCTTCATGGTATTTGTTATGCATTCTTTTTTGCCACAGTTTATATTTTTGTAGACGCCTATTTTCCCAAGGATGCCCGTGTCAGTGCACAAGGACTTTTCAATGTGATGATTCTAGGTGTTGGTGCGTTGCTGGCTAATTCAATTTGTCCATATTTAATGCAAAATGTTTTTACTCACGCTGGTACGGTCGACTTTCATAGTCTTTTCCTTGTTTCAACATTTTGTTCACTTACCGCAGCGGCTGCTTTGGGTTTATTTTTTAATCCTCCTATAAAAGAAATTGAGTCTTAAAGTGAATTAAAACTAAGTATAAGTTTATTATCGTAATACATAATTATGAGGTATGGCCAATTTAGTTTTTTGGAGTGGCTTAATGCTTCTCAAGAATTAACAGGTTTAAGTTTAGATCAAAAATCTCCGTTACTTAGATTTTTAACACCGTGGAATGTGAGTGATTTCGTAAGTTGGTGGGGATTCGATCCTCAAGATCCTAAGAAATGCAATTTTGTTTCAGCCAATAATTACAAAAAATTGCATTCTTTTAATTGTAATGATACAGAACAGAATTGGTTTGTGCGGGATAATGATTTAGAAAATGATGGCAAGGGTTTATTTCCCACTACAAATCGATATTACGAGGATTTTGATGTACTTTTAGATTATAATAAAGCGGCATTTTATAATAATAATGTTGATTTAAGAGATTGTTATCAAGTGCCGATTTGGGATTTGACGGATCAAGTTAAATCGTTGCTAAGTGCTAACAAAGATTTTTTCGGACTTTGGAATTATATGGTTGGCAATCCGAGTACAGATCCGATTGTGAAAGTGGATAAGGCTTTTTCTCAATGGAATCATTTAAAGATTGTCATGATAGATTTGAAATCTTCGATTTGGTTCAATAATCAGGGAATGGTCAAGGAGGTGGGTTCAGAATTTTATTTTGATTGTAAGTATCCAAAGCCAGCAAAAGATTTAATTGAATTCCAAATGCATAGTGGTGATATTTTCTGGCTAAATCTTTTTATTCGCGAGATTGGCAATGGAAGTTCAAATCAAATTTCAAACGAAATTGATTTGAATGAAGTCATCAAAGATATCGATACGAGTTCCGGTTCCGGCAATGATCGTAAAAAAATCTCGTCAATTTGCGAAATATTAAGTGCACAATATTTCAATTAAATTTTTAAATTATTCTACTAACAACTATGAAGCATGATTTCACATATTCTCGCCGTTCGCTTCTTAAGCTTCTAGGAGCGACTGCTGCAGTCGCTCCGTTTGTCACCTGTAATTCTTCTAAACGGTTATCACTTAAACCATTACGCCATGCAAGTTTCGGGGCGGGTGGCATGGCGTGGTCAGATCTTACTCAAATTGCAAACTGTAAGAATGTAGAAATTGTAGCGATTTGTGATGTGGATCTTTCTAGGACGATTGAGGCGCGAAAGCAATTTCCAAATGCACGTATCTATCAGGATTGGCGTCAATTGTTTGAGAAGGAAGCCAAGAACATTGATTCAGTTAATGTTTCTACACCAGATCACATGCACGCACCCATTGGTGTCACTGCAATGCAATTGGGTAAACATGTATATGGTCAAAAACCTCTTGCGCATAATTTGTATGAAGTTCGTCAGATGACTGAGTTAGCGCAACGCGAGAAACTGGTAACGCAAATGGGGATTCAAGTTCACTCGTCAGCCTATTATCGAATTGCTGCGCGTCTTTTGGCGGATCAGCCTATTGGGAAGATCAAAGAAGTGCATTCGTGGTCCTCGAAATCCTGGGGTGATATTTTGGACCGTCCAGACCGTACGGATCCGGTGCCGAGCAATTTTGATTGGGATTTATGGTTAGGTGTTTGTGCTAAACGACCATTCATCGATGGAGAGTATTATCACCCGGGGAATTGGCGTAAACGGCTCGATTTTGGCACAGGAACTTTAGGTGATATGGGATGTCATATTTTGGATCCTGTATTTGAGAGTATGAGTCTTACTGCACCTATTTCAGTTCGTTCCGAGGGGCCGACACCGAACTCTTGGAATTGGGCGCTGAATGGAAAAGTAATTTATACTTTTACAGGTACTACAATGACTGAGGGTAAAACATTACAACTTACATGGTATGATGGTGAGGCTAAGCTACCTAACGAGATTATTGCCTTAATCGAAGGTAAAGAATTACCTGATCAGGGTTCTATTTTTGTTGGAACGGAAGGAGTTTTATTATTACCACATCCAGATAGACCAATACTTTTTCCTGCGGAAAAATTCAAAGATTATCGACTGCCTCGGGTCAAAGGACTCAATCATTGGGAACAATTTGTCGAAGCTTGTCGTGGTAATGGCAAAACTAGTGCGGATTTCAGCTATGCTGGCCCGTTGACTGAAACAATTTTGTTAGGAGGAATTGCTTCTCGGTTTCCAAAAGTTACCTTAGCTTGGAATAGCCAAGAATTAAAATTTGATTCGGTGGAGGCGGATCAGTTTATTCGTCAAACCTACCGTAAAGGGTGGGATTTGACTAAATAAGTTACAATCATTTAATTAGTTACTAGAATTTTAATTTCTTATTGTACTAAATTAAGCCCGAATATTTTATGAAATTTTACCATTCTACAGCCGAACTGTTTGTTCCTGACAATGTTTTCGAAATCGAAGCACTAAAGCGTGTTACTCACCTTGGAATCGGTGCTCATCAAGACGATTTGGAGTTCATGGCTTTTCATGGAATTATGAATTGCTTTGCTCGTGATGACCAATGGTTTGGTGGGGTAACTTGTACCAATGGTGCGGGCAGTTCTCGCAGTGGCCCTTATGCAGAATTTTCCGATATTCAAATGATGGAAATTCGCCGAAAGGAACAAAACACTGCTGCTGTCATCGGTGGTTATGCCGCAATGATTCAACTCGATTATCCGAGTCGTATGATCAAAGATGCAATACGACAAGAATTAAAAGAAGACTTAAAAGCTATTTTGAGTGTATCGAATCCCGAGGTGGTTTATACACATAATCTTGCTGATAAGCATGATACTCACATCGGTGTGACGGTGGCAGCTTTACAAGCAATGCGTGAGCTGCCGAGTGAGCAAAGACCTAAGCAAGTTATTGGTTGTGAAGTTTGGCGGAACCTCGATTGGTTACCCGATGGAGATAAAGTTTTGATGGATGTCAGTGGTAGAGATAACCTTGCTGCGGCGTTGAACGGTGTGTTTGATTCGCAAATCGCTGGTGGCAAACGTTATGATCTCGCGACTCTTGGTCGTCGTGCGGCAAATGCGACATTTTTCAATTCGCATGCAACTGACGCATCGACTCAACTTATTTTTGGACTTGATTTGACGCCTTTAGTGCTAGATGAGTCGAAAGATATTAATTTATATATTTGCGATCTTATTGAACAATTTCATCGTGACGTCCGTCAGAAGCTGAATCAACGTCTTGGAATAATCTAATGGAAATTATCATTCAGCCCACTCAGCAAGTTGCCACCGATGTTGCTGCTAAAATTATTGCTAATTTAATCCGCGATAAGCCAAAGGCGGTGCTTGGCCTTGCTACTGGGAGTACACCTTTGTCACTTTACCAGACATTAATCGCTATGGATCTCGATTGGAGTCATGTGATTACTTTCAATCTTGATGAGTACATTGGTTTACCTCGTAATCACCCGCAGTCCTACCACAGTTTTATGTGGGAAAATTTATTTAAGCATCTCAATATTGCTAGGGATAATGTGCATATTCCAGATGGAAATGCACAGAATATCCCCCAATTTTGTCAAGAATATGAAGATCAAATTTGTGTAGCGGGTGGAATTGATTTACAAATACTTGGAATTGGAACTGACGGCCATATTGGCTTCAACGAGCCTTCATCATCGCTCACTTCGCGCACACGTATTAAGACGCTCACTGAACAAACCTGCAAAGACAATGCGCGGTTTTTTGGGGACGAAAAAAATGTGCCGCGTCATGTGATTACGATGGGTATCGGGACGATCATGGAAGCACGACAAAATCTTCTAATTGCATTTGGTCCGCACAAAGCTTGTGCGATTGCTGAAGCGATTGAGGGGCCGATTAGCTCGCTGAATCCAGCCTCAATCTTGCAAATGCATCCATCGGTCAAAGTAATTCTCGATGAATCTGCTGCGGCCAAGTTGAAACGAGCGGATTATTATCGTTGGGTTTACGATAGCAAACCTGAATGGCAAATTTTTTAGTGTGTTAAATTAAGTGAGATCCTATCAGTCACTGCCTCAAAATTTTACTTGGATAGTGCAAGTTGGTTTGATGTCGGGCATTTAATGAGGAATCCTCCATTTTCCCCTTGCCAAGAAAGTGAGGATGCCTAGTTTGCCTGTCCCATGCCAAGAGTCGGAGGAAAAGCAAAAACACGGAAAGCCGTCGCCAAGCGTTTCAAAGTCACTGGGACAGGGAAAATTCTTCGTCGGAAACAAGGGGCTCGCCACTTGTTGCAAGGCAAGAACAGCAAACGCAAGCGTCGTCTTGGCCAAGCTGCTCTCGTCTCCGATGCTGACCTTAGAAACGTCAGAGAGAATCTTCCTTTTTCCCGGTAACCTGGAAATCGCAGCAACGAATAATAGTTCCGTCCGCTTATCGGACGGCCTTTACACAGCCTGATCCCGAGAGGGAGACAAGAACAGTCGAGACTGTGGAAGGAAATGAAATCAACGGTCTGTTCAAACTGAAATAACAACAAATGCCACGTGCCACCAACTCACCGGCCAGTCGCGCCCGCCGCAAGCGGACGTTGCTTCGTGCCAAGGGTTTCCGCGGTTTCCGCTCGAAACTCTTCCGTTACGCTAAGGACGCTGTCCGCAAGGCGTTGACGTATGAATATCGGGACCGAAAAAAGCGTAAAGGTCAATTCCGTCGTTTGTGGACTCAGCGTATTAACGCTGCTTGCCGCAACGAGGATATGACTTATTCCCGTTTCATCGAAGGTCTAAAAGCTGCCGGTATTGAAGCTGACCGCAAGATTCTTTCGGATCTTGCAATCACAGATGCTGCTGCTTTTTCGGCAGTCGTTGCCCAGTCGAAGAAAGCTCTTGCAGCGAAGCACGCAGCGATTGCTATTTGAGATTGAAATCTGAATGCTTAAAACGTCGTCCGGCTTGATGCCGGGCGGCATTTTTTTTATTGGGTTAAGATCAATTTACTGCCGGCGATCAGTAGTGCTAATGCTAACAGACGTTTGATCTGAGTGTTATTGAAGCGGCGACTGCCAAAATACGAGCCAGCCGTGCCGCCGATGATCGCGGCTGCTGCCAATGGAATGGCAAAATCCGGAAAAGGTCGATTGTTGCTCAGATTTCCCAAGAGACTAGAAATGGAGTTAACCAAGATGAAAAGCGCTGACACAGCTGCTGCATTTTTTGTTTTAGCCCAACGCATAAATAGAAGTAGCGGAGTTAGGAAAATCCCACCGCCGGTACCTGTTAAGCCGGAGAGTAGGCCTAAGCCCGCTCCTAGTGAAATCGCCACTGCGATCGAGGGTTCACGTAATATCGAGTCATCTTTAGGGCGCCATAGAAAACGTGCTGCCGAAAATAGTAGTACTACGCCTGCTAGCAGTTTGAAAAGATGGGTCGGTAAATTTAGATAACCGCCGACAAAAGCCATCGGGACTGCGAGCAGGGCAAAGGGCCAAAACAGTCGCCAGTAAAAATGCCCTGTTCGCCAGAACTGCCAGGTGGTGATACTAGCCACTAAAATATTTAGGATCAGCGCAGTGGGTTTAATTTCCTGCTGAGCAAGGCTAAAAAGCGTCATCACTGCGATATAACCGGAAGCACCTGCGTGGCCGACGCAGGAATAGAGGAAAGCGATGATCAAAATTGCCAGCGTGAGAAAGGGTAGGTGTTCAGGTGTCATTGGAGAATGAAGTTGAGAAACTTGCTGTAGTGACAAAAAAGGCAATATAAGTTTTTGTCTGTAAATTCGTGAACCGCCAGCCCGCCGCTTCTGAGGCGGCGCACCAGGTGTTCTCCAGTTTGTCAGTACCCGTTCAAGACCTGACGCTAGAAGTGGTAGTTAAAAATAACACGAGCCGTGAACGAGCGATCAAGCGATGGCAACCCTATTAGCGTGGGGCAGTGTGGATTTCTGGGTTGAGGTTGAATAAAGGTGCCGCATGGAAAGCAGAATAGTTAGTGGGTGTTGTCTATCCGCATCTTGTCGGTGGTTCGGTCATCGCCGCATAAATGCAATCGGCAGAATGATTCAGAGATGAAAAACGAAGAGACCTGAAATGAGAAAAAACCGCTTTGCTCGGAGCAAACAGTCTCCGCGACGATAAAAATGACTCTCGGGTTTAAATGTGAATACATGGAAAAAAACCTAAAGTAACCAATATCCCAATGTGGTAAAGCCAGCCCAAATGTATTCCAAAGCATTCGCACGAATATCGAATCGAACTCAGAGTGGATCTGTCAAGGTTTCGAGTGCCCAGCCAATAATGATATAGGCTATTACAATTCACTGAACCCCGCCGTGTGAATTGAGGAGAATCGGCGTAGGAGTTCCATTTCAGTTTGTTGGAATAACAGGTTCAATTTTAGTTGAACGGATACAGAATACTCAACATCCAGATCTCATCAACCGTCTTCTCCAAGATGATCTCGAAAATGCTATACTCAAAATTTTCGAACTCCTCATCAACGCCGTGATGCCTACCCTTGGAAATCGGTCACATCGGAGTCGTTCCCAATGAGTACAACGTCGATACCCGCAACGGCTAAGGTTTGAAACCTAGCAGGTACGGCTGTGAATTTTTTTCTATGAAAGTGACTTTTGACTTTTGCTGAGAGGTGATTCTTTGGATTGGGTTTACTTGTTGTTAGATTAGGGTAATACCATTTAGCGATATAGAAGAAACATGTAGAGATTTTTGCTTTAGGTTTTCGAGATGGGTGCAAAACGAGGGAAACTGGATTACAGAGACTAAGCGGCAGAAGTGCTTAAACAACATCGGCAGGAAAAGGTGGGTCGGAAAAAAGAACGGCTCCACAGCATCAAGCTGTTGCTGGAGGGATTGCTCACGCGTGGTCACGGCGGCAGCAGGAAGGTAAAATGACGGAAAAAGCCGCACCAGATCGAATTCGGAACCAGCTTGATTTAAGATGCGTTGGGAAAGCTCGGATGGCGGCTCAAGGTCGCCCGTCGCTGCCATTTGAAGAAGGAAGAAGAGGCGGCTGAAGGCTTGAAGACCACATTCGTCGAGAAGATCAAAGAACAGGAATAGTCTGCGGGAAGCAAGATCAAGCTCTGGGTTTACGATGAAATGCGCTACGGTCTACAGCCTCTGGACAGGCGGGTTTGGTCGTTGAAAGGCGTGAGGGATCAAGTCCATTGCCCGCCGATTTGAGTGGGGCTACCTGTTCGGGGCAGTCGAATGCGGTGGCGGTAGCAGCGAGTTCCTCTACGCGTCGAGAGTCAACAAGGAAACTGACGGGCATTTTCACGAACAGATCGTAGGCAGCGATGCGTCGGTTGTGGATGTTGTCATCGGGGGGAAGTCTTTCATCATCGGGATCGCGGTGAGGAGCTGCCGGGCAATCTCCGGATCCTCACGCTGCCCTCCTACAGTCCCGAGCTCAATCCTGCGGAAAACTCTGGGACATCCTCAAAGGGCAATTTGCAAGGTGACTTGGAAATCGCTAGAGAAGCTTGAGGAGAAAATTACCGCGACCCTACGCAAGTATTGGGAAAACAGGCAAAAACTGCTTGGGTTGTTCACAACCAGTTACCTACGCTCCGAACTAAATGATATTTGAAAGCATTATCACCCCTCTTTTAATTGATTAAATAGAATAATACGATGGTTGAGTGTCTCATTTCGACAATCACGTCTCATTCGGCAGCGGTTCTTCGATCGCTTACTTAAAAAACAGAGGTATTTTGTTCTGAAATTGCCTAAAATTCAGACAGAAATCTTCCCCCAGCGACAATCTCGGGGGAAGATTTTTAGAGTTCTTCCATTTCTAGTATTTAAAAAGTGGAGGCGAGGGGAGTCGAACCCCTGTCCGAAACGCCGTCTACACTGGCATCTACACGTTTAGCATGCTGTCTGAGATTTCGGATGGGCTGGGCCTACATGCAGCGTTGCTCATCCTAGGAACCTGTTGAGTCTCGGAAAGAAGCCCGGTTCCCCGACTTCAATCCCAGCCTGCTAAGTGTTCGCCTTCCCCCTCAGCAGGTGTCGGGGTTTAGACGTGGTCGTCAATTAAGCGGCCAGTGCGAGCTCGTTAGAGTTTGCATTTATTTGTTTTGAGCGGCTTTTTAAAGAGGCCAACCGTTCAACCTCTACGTGCAACCAGCGCGTCAAACATCCCGTCGAAACCAGAACGCCCCCGTCACTTATGACATCGCAAACTTACACCGAAAATAAGATTGTTCAATCGGAATCCAACAATTCGTCGATCGGAAAATTTGTTTCCTCGGCCGAGGTGAAATTGATAGAGGAATTGATCGGGGATCGCAGCGGAGTAATCAGGCCGTCGTTGAGGCTATAGATCCAGCTATGAATTGAAATTTGCTGGCCGCGTTGCCAAGCATCTTCAAGAATGGTGGTGTGGGCGACATGGCGGGCCTGAGCCAGGACGTTGAGTTCGCAAAGTCGGTTAACGGCAGCCTCAGGCTCTAAGGCGTTGAGTTCTTTGCGATGCATTCGGCTGAGCGAGCGGATACCCGCGAGCCAATTATCGATCATACCATGGCGAAAATTTTCCAAGGCCGCTTGGACCCCGCCACAGCCGTAGTGGCCACAAACGATAATATGGCGAATTTTCAGGACATCGACGGCATATTGAATGACTGCGAGCACGTTAAAATCAGTCTCTGCAACGACGTTCGCGACGTTGCGATGGACGAAAATTTCGCCGGGTGCGAGACCGGTGATCTGATTGGCAGGCACGCGGCTGTCAGAACAACCGATCCACAAGTATTGTGGGGTTTGTTGATTTGCCAGTTTGAGGAAAAAGTCGGGGTCGTTGGCGCTGATCGATTGCGCCCAAATCCGGTTATTGGCCAAGAGGTGATTGAGTTGTTCCGTCATCATTGGAAAATTGATTCAAGAACGATCTCGTGACTCAGTCGATCTCGGGTTGGTATTTATTAAAATTTTATTGGAGGAGTCCCGCGGTGACATAAACTTTTTTCTATAAAAGGGACTTCTGACGTTTACGCAGAGGTTATTTGCCGGATTGGGTTTACTTATTGTGAGGAAAGAGTCAGGCAGGCGTATCAGGCTTCCCGGTTTGCTGAGATTTCGATTAAAACACCAGTGACTGGGCGCAACAGGAAATTCTCGGTAGGGAAATTTTCGATGACTCGCGTGCGCTGTTTGATTTGGCTGTTGAGGGTTTCACCGGCATTTGAGGTGCGGATTTTTTGCCCTGAGCTTCGGGAGGGGGAAGACGGAGAAGCCTGCGGAGAGCTTGGTTTCGGCTCATTCGACAAGTTTCGGTTCAAATCTGCCACGGCGGCACAAATTTTTTCCATCCATTCAAAGTTCCAGGTAAATGACTGATCGACCACAGGCCGAGGACTTGTCTTTGCCGTCATGGCAGATGGCGCATCTGGTGAGGTGCTTTTTGGGTTCGGAGCAGGCGTCGGGTTCGAGCCGATACGGTGGGCTGAGTGTCATTTTTGAGAAGCTCGTCGAGGCACGCGTCGGTGATGGAGCGCATCTGCAGAAAGCACTTATGCAAAAAACCTTAGGTATCCCCGTCGGCACTGAGGGGAATTATAGTCGGCCAAGGTGGGGTTGTTTTGCTGGTTTTAGCGATTGGGCAGAGTCTCGGGTGAACCAAAAAGGCCTCGCGTGATGCGAAGCCTTTCTGGAAGGGGGAATTTTCGAGTGACCCGATCAGTTGTATTTAGGATTGATGTGTTGGTTGAAATAGCGATCTGAAACATACATCGAACCATCGTAATCCGGGAGTGGACCTGAATCTGGAGGAAGTGGGATGTTGCCGTAGGTGGCGTCTTCAGTCTGCGAATAAGCAATATTCACCGGAGTGCCGACTTTGACGAGTTTGAAAAATTTGGGTGAGAGATTTTCGTGCATTCGGATGCATCCATGCGAGCAAGGATGATGTTTGAGCCAACCCGTATGGAAGCCGTAATTGGGTGAAAATTCGCACCAGTAGGGCATCGGCGTACCTTTGAACGACCAACCCGGAGGCCGCGCACTGAGCATGGTTTGCTTTACTTGGCTGCCGCTGTAGGCATAGCCGTGAGTGTTGGCTCGGTGGTTGTGGTCTTTGTTAAAAATAGTGAAGCTACCGGATGGAGTGGCACTGCCTGCTGCGCCCACGGAAATGGGCATTGCGAGCAAGATTTGTGAGCCTTCCATCACGTAGGCGCGTTGCTTGCTGAGTGAAACCTTGACTTTGACGTTGTTAGGGTTGCTCGGTAATTTCGTTGGCCGGTCGTAAGCATGGTAGGCAGTCAGCCCCGAACCTCCCGATGAAATGCTGGAACAAGAGGTAAACAAGGAGCCCGTGGAAACCGCGGCGGCAAGAGTGAGGATCAATTTGAAATTCATGATGCTTTGAACTGGCGCAACCATTGCGAGTGCCCAAAAAATTGCAAGCCAAGGTGTTTACGAATCCTCATTGAGCGCGTTCCCAGGAATCGACGCGCTGGTCAATGAACCAAACTGAAGCGACCCGGTAGGGGACGTAAGCTACTTCGGGTCCGATTCCGTAGCCCAAACTTGGATTTCTCCAGCTGCCGTAAGGGCGGTAGCCGGAGCCATAGACGCCATAGGAATCGGTGATATCGATTGGCCGTGAAATTGCATAGTCCCAGCGTTCGGTGAGTTTGGAATTTTTAAATCCTTGATAGCGTTGAGTTGGAGTTCCCCATGCCAAGATTACAGCTTCTGGTGGCATGCCTGAGGTGATTTGCCCTTGGCGGACGAGATTTTGATCTTTTTTATCGAGCAGAGCAAATTTAGCCGGGTTTTTTTCGATTCGGGTCTGAGGCGTAGAAGGCACGCATGACGAAAAAATAAGACTAACCAAGAATATCCATTCAAAATTTTTCATGGATTAAATTTTAGGTTAAACTTGCTGAAGATGCAACGTTTGGCCGAATGATTTTCGACAAGTTTAGAAACGGGCTTGCCAACGGTGAATTGGACGCCGCAATCTTTGGGCCAACCTTTAGCCACTTTATTTTATGTCCGAACTTCTTGAAGATGATGATCTCACTGCTGCATTAAAAAAATGCCCCGAGTGGGACTACGAAAAAAAAGCAATCACTCGGACCGTTGAGTTCGAGGAATTTATGGATGCGATTGATTTTGTTAATGATTTGGCTGAGATTTCGGAAGAGGCACAGCACCATCCTGACATCACCATCAAACATACCAAGGTGACGCTCAAACTCACCACTCATGACGCCGGCGGTGTCACGGATCTGGACGTCGAGCTTGCGCAGCGCGTGGATAATTTGGTGGACTGATTGATGATTCGCATTTTCAAACAACAGGGTCACTTTGCACGTGTGGCTCAGTTGTTTTGGTAGAATTTAGCGGGGCAGCATCAACTCGTCATCTTTGAACCCCGTCAGTTTTCCAAGACCTTTGAGCAAACGCTGCAAAGTGAAAAATAAGAAGATCAGGATCGGCACACCGATGACCGCAAAGCCCCAACCGGTGACTTTGGCGATGAGCGAATTGTAAGTTTCCAGGGCATCAATCGCGGTGGGATCGAAGTTGCGGAAAAACCATTGGGCCAGGCCTAAATTCATCAAGGAGCTAAGAAAGAACGAGACGGCGAAAAGTTTGGTGGCTCCGTAAAGCAGTCGCCCGTAGTCGTCCTGTACGGAAAGTTCGGCGACGCGAGTTTCGATTTTGGGGATGTCAAAGATCGAATCGTTGTAAAGGAAGACCCGGATTAAGGGAGTTCCGGAGCGGTGTGAGGTCAAAATAGCGATCCCTAGCACCAGTGGAATCAAGGCTTCTTTAATCCCGAAAAGGAAGCCAGCGTTCGACTTTACCGTGCCATTTTGATTCCAGAGATAGAGGGTTAAACCGCCTGAAAGTAGCACCGAGATTAAGCCGAGAGCCGAGAAAAAGTTGCCTTTGCGGGTTTTGAGATAATGCCATACGCCATAGCTGAAGGGCAGAACCAGCGCGAGAATCATCGCCTTGAGTGGGCCGATATGCCATGGCTTGGCAATTTTACCCAAGCGAGCCTGCAAATCTGGGTCCTTGCTAAGGTAGCTGAGAATCAAAACTGGGACGATCACGTTGATCAGGATATTGGCGAGCGGGTGCTCTTGCGCTTGTTTTGTTGGAGTGACCATGGATGGCCAAAAGAAAGCATGCCATGCCGGGTGGGGAAATCAAAAAGGAGCGGCGGCATCTGTATCTCACGGATGAAACAAGCAAATCTAAACTGTTAGTGAGCAAAGTTTAGATAGGCAGAGGCGGGCTTTGGTCGAGTTTGATATTACAACAAACTGACTATAAATGACAAAATACCCGTCTTTGCAGCCTCGCACGTATTGCAATCGCAAGCCGCAAAGCCATCGGGGGCTCGCCCTCGGCAGGCCAGCCGAAATGGCATCGCGAAGGATGAGGTTGAAGCTTACAAGTGGTTTTTGCGGGCTGCGGCGCAAGGTGACCCGCAAGCTAAAAATCAAGCAACTTTTTTAGAAAGTCGGTTGATGCCGCAACAAATTGCCGAAGGCCAGAAGCTAGCTCGGAAGGTTGACTCTGCCAAAGCGCCGGAGGTTAGTGCGTCTGAGGCGGGAAATGAAGATGCTGAGGCCACGCCTAAATCGTGTGGCTCAGGATTTTTCATCACGAATGATGGCTTTTTGGTCACGAACCAGCATGTCGTGGCGGGGGCAAGATTTGTAAGACTGGCAACGAACGCCGGGATGATTGCGGCGAAAGTGCTTAAAGTGGATGCGGCGAATGATTTGGCCTTGCTCAAAGCGGAAGGGAAATTCGAGGCTCTGCCGGTTACGAGCAGCCGAACCGTTAAGCTTGGAGGATCGGTGGTGACTGTCGGTTTCCCGAATATTGGCTTGCAAGGTTTTGCGCCTAAATTGTCAAAGGGTGAAATCGCGTCACTCTCTGGAGCAGGGGATGATGCCCGCTATTTTAAGGTTAGCTTACCCGTACAACCGGGTAATTCGGGAGGCGCTTTGGTCGATGCACTGGGCAATGTGGTGGGAGTGGTATCGGCCAAACTGAACGCGTCAGAGGCACTTGCGGCGAGCGGATCACTGCCGGAGAACGTGAATTACGCGGTGAAGAGTAGTTTTTACTGAGTTTTCTGGAGTCTGTGCCCGATGTTACCGATCGGCTGAGAGAACCAAACCTCAAAGAGGAGAAATTCGAAAACGTGGTGAAGTGCGCAGAAAGGGCCGCAGTACTTATTTTGGTTTACTGATTGTGGCAAAAATAACCGACCCAATTGACGGTGCTCACGGCTTGATTGCGAAGACTGCCACCGCAGTTTCATCCCGCGAATCGGGGGGCTTTGGCGATGGTTTACTTGGTGGCATCAACGGGGATTGGTTTGGCCGCAGAGATAACCGCTAAACTGGATGAAACGAAGATGAATCTTGAGGATCGAGGGTTATTAAGGCGTTTTCTTCAATAATTCTAAGAGCACTGAGGAGTTGGCTTTGACGCCGGCAGCGATCGCTGGCAGCTCAACTTGAAACTTGGGGTGGTGATTCATGTAGGGCGGCATGGTGCCATTGGCGGTGAAGGCTTTTAAAACTTCGGGTTTGGCCACCCCGACTTCGAGATGTAGGATTTTCACGCCCTTGATCGGGTCACCAAGCATTTGAAAATCTTCGGAACCCATGATCATGGGCATACCGGGATAGACATTTTCTTTGCCTAACGCGTGTTCCAAGGCGGGGCGGACTGTTGCGACGACAGCATCGTCATTGATCACAGGACTTACCGTTTGAATACTTTCATATTCCGGCATCCGGTTGGCAGGCACGCCATTGGCGACTGCGATGGCGTCGGTCATTTGCTTAACCATCGCAATCATCTGATCGCGGGCAGGACGGCTATACCAGCGAAGATTCAATCTCATCACTGCGCGATCAGGGATAATGTTGCCGACGGTGCCTGCTTGAATTGCGCCGACGGTAAGTACGACCGGTTCGGTTTGGTCAATGCGGCGGCTCACAATAGTCTGGTAGGCCATGATGGCTTGGGCCGCCATGACGATTGGGTCGATGGAGGCATGGGGGGTGGAGCCGTGGCCGCCAATCCCATGGATCGTGACGTTCAAGCCGTCGGCACCGGCCATTCGTCGGCCTAGACCAAGTCCGACAGAACCGGCCGGCCAAACCGGATTGGTGTGGGATGCGAATACTACCGAGGGTTCGGGGATTTTCGAATACAGGCCATCGTTGACCATGGCGACGGCACCATTGAAGGCTTCCTCTGCGGGTTGGCCGAGCAGGATGAGCGTGCCGGACCAGTTGGCTTTTTGAGTGGCCATCAGTTTCGCCACCCCGATTAACCAAGTGACGTGTGCGTCGTGGCCGCAGGCATGAGTGATTGAACTTTGGATTCCATCCAGGGTGGTGCCGGTCTTGGTACTGGCATACGGCAGTCCGGATTCTTCTTTAACGGGTAGGGCGTCCATGTCTTCGCGGAAAAGAATGACCGGACCGGGGCCGTTTTTCATGACCCCGACGACTCCGGTTTTACCGATGCCGGTTTGGACCTCATAACCGTTTGCTTTAAACTCTTTGGCGATCAGCGCGGCGGTCTGGGTTTCCTGCATCGAGAGCTCCGGATTGGCATGCAGCTGTTTGAAAATTTCAATGAGTCGTGGTTCGTCAGCGGCGACTTGTTGATTTAAGTCTGAATTCTGAGCGAATAGCGGTGTGGCTGACAAGCTGCTGAAGAGCAGGGCGGCGGTGTAATAGGTGAACTTGGACGTCATCGAATTTGGTTTTTTTAAATACTGAAAAATTTGAGCCTCGACTTGGATTTTCAACGATCAAACATTAACATCAGATAGGTCCCAAAAAGTAACAAGTGAATGCAGCCGAGTAGTAGGTTAGTCCGGGGCAAAGAGAAGGTCAGAAAGCTAGTGAGTAACGAGAGTAGCAGCATGACCGTGCTGGCGGCGTCGAGTCCGAGGATGAGCGAGCGTCCAGTGATGATGGAGACCAAAATGACTGAGGGAACGGTCAAGCCGATCGAGGCGAGTACTGAGCCGAGTAACACGTTGACTGAGCGCTGAAGTTGGTTGGCAAGCGCGGCGCGGATGGCGGCGATCGATTCCGGGGTAAGAACTAGCACCGCCATCACGAATCCAGCGAGTGCGGGTGGAGCTCCGAGTTTAAGCACGGTGGCGTCCAAGGGCGCAGCCATTTGTTTGGCTAAGATGACGAGTGGTAAGCCGTAAAATCCGAGCATCGCTGCGTGATAGAATGTCGAGCGTGGGGAATGGGAGGCGGGTTCAGTGGTGGTCGAGTCTGTATCCTCTGTGGGCATCATGAAAAACCCTCGATGTCGCCGATTCTGAATCAACAAAAAGATGGTATAGATCGCCACTGACATGAGAGACAGAAACACCATTTGAAAGGTCGAGAGTGTGGGGCCTTGGGTTGCGCGGGTGAAGTTCGGCAATACGAGGCCAAGTACAGTGAGCGGGAGGATCATCACCAGAAATGCGTTTGCGCTCTGGAGATTGTATTTTTGTTGATGATGCCGAAGGCCACCTAGCAACAACGCGAGACCCATGAAGCCATTCAGCACCAGCATGACTACGGCGAACATCGTATCGCGTGCCAGCGTGGGTTTTTCGTCACCGGTTGACATTACAAAAGCCACCATTGCGACTTCCAAACCGGTGACGGCGAGCGTGAGAAGTAAGGTGCCAGCTGGCTCGCCGAGTCGGTGGGCAAGCACGTCGGCGTGACGGACAATCGCGATAGCGGCGGTTAAAATCACCGCACAAAGCAGGGCAAGCCAGGCGATTAAGATGACGGGGTGAGTGAGGGCGGCGGCGATCTCATTTTTACCCAGCAATGCGAGCAGCCACGTGACAAGGGCGAGGGCGAGCGGCCATTCGCGCCACCACGGTTCTGAAGTTGGAGTCTGCGGCATGTTCTAGCGGGGGTGAGTGAGTCGGGTAGGCTAAAATTTTTTGAAGTTCATTCTGGCCTCGGCCATTCGACTGCCGCTGCCGAGTTCTTCGGATCTTAATTTTCGCAGTTTTGGTTCAGATGACTCGCGACCAAAGTACTTTCAGGTAGCGAGATTCTGGATAGTTTGAAAGCGTCGGATGGTCCGGGCCGGCTCCGGTGCGGTCGAAGGTTTGCAGGCGCTTGTTGCGACGATGGGCTGAGGTGATCACGATTTGCTCAAATTCCCCGGCACCGAGCATTCCCGAGCACGAACAAGTGACATAAATCCCTCCAGGCGCGACCAGTTGCAGTGCCAGTTTGTTTAAATCGGCATACTTTGCGATGCCGGTTTCGTCCTCGCGGCCGTGGATAAATTTGGGTGGATCCGCGATGACCAGATCCCAAGTGCGACCATTTTCAATCATGGTTCTGGCCCATGTGAAGGCGTCGGCGTGGGTAAATTTGACGCGAGCTTGGTTTAAATTGGCATTGCGCTTGGCCATCGCGATCGCGGTTTCATCGAGATCGACGCCAGTGACGTCTTCGGCACCGGCAAGAGCTGCTGAAATCCCGAAGCCACCGGTGTAACAGCAGAGGTCGAGCACCGTTTTACCTGCTGCTAACGCCCCAAACTGCTGGCGGCTGTCGCGCTGATCGCAGAAAAATCCAGTTTTATGGCCTTCGGAAAAATCCACCTCATAGCGCACGC
>JAYWAR010000033.1:0-2584 GCA_043782285.1 Akkermansiaceae bacterium
ACTGCCGCGCATCAGGATTTGTGAAAACGTAGCTGGAGCGTCTCGCTCCAGACCGTTGTCCGGGCGTCCCGCCCGGACAGGAGATACGAGAGGCGGGACGCCTTTCGCAACGGTCTGGCGCGAGACGCGCCAGCCACTTTCCTGCCCGAGTATTTCCACAAGTCCACATGCGCGGCAGTATAACCGGGACAGCGATCGGTGGCGGGCAAGGCGTTGGGGTGTTGAGTGAGATGTAGGCGAGCTTTTCCTGTGAAGTGGCGAAATGGGGAGTGAAGTAAACCGGAGAGAGGCCAACGCCTGTGGAAAGTCCGGTAAGTTCCATTCATCATCCGCTAAAGGGAGTTCAACCGCCGAGAAGCCGTTCCTGCTTCAAATTTCAAATAGGTTGGCATGTCCAACGCTATTGGTTTTGGCTTGTACAGTTCACTTCGGTGCTTCCGACGACTAAAGGTCTATCCCGCTGTACTGACATACTGGCAAATTGTTGAAATGCGACACCTGACCCCATTTATGACCCCATTTAATGGGCCACCCATGGGAACCTGTGTCATGGAAAAATCATTTTCCGCGCAATTCAAAAGTTACTCCGGCATATTCTTTCATGAGCAGAAAAACTTCCGCGTCTGTGCGTATTACTAGGTTTTTATTATCGACCCAAGAGATTTGAGCTTTCTCAGAATGAGTTCCTCGAAAAACGTTCCCATAGTTCGGAATCGTGTCACCTTTTCCACCAAGATAAACATTCACACCTAATGACACGGTGGCATCCCCCTTTGTCTTAAACACGGTTGCAACGAGATTTCCATCTGGCGAGGCGACTTCTTGAATGACATCAATTTCAGGCTCACGAGAGCAACCTTGAAGAACGAAACACATTAATACAAGCGACTTACTAATTATGCTTTTCATGGTTCAATAGCCGGTTGGTATAACTGGAACAAATGGTGCTGGAGGAGGTCTTTGCCCTTGATACCAATCGAACCCTCTTTTGATCCAAAGTTGATCATTTGGATCATCCCCTCTAGAACCGGTTCCGTCGCACCCTAGAAACATTTTCCACCTTGGCGCGGGCTTTCCATATGCTGGATTAGATGTGCCAGCGCTGCTTTGCGCTCTCCCCGCCTCATTATGAAGGGTGTTCAGGGAAAGCCCAAATGCATTGCCTGTAGCTCCATAATTATAATTACCAAAATTTTCATACTGTCGGCCTTTTTGCTTGTAGTCCCACGGACCTTTATTTTTCACCATGCCTTTAAACGTCCATGGATTTATCATTTTTTTCGCAGCGTCGCAATTCGCCTTCACGTCAGCACCCGGCGGACCTTCTGGAATATAATAATCATCTGGCTGCAATGGACCTATAAAATCGCTAGGATAACCTCTTAGCCCCAGCGGATCCCATCCATTGATCGGATCATTTCCGACGTATCCATACAGGTTCATCCAGCCCGCTTCCCCGATGGGATCGGCAGATAGCCAGATTGCCAGTTGAGGATCGTAGGCGCGGAATAGCGTTAGCACCATTTCCGTCTGGCCTGGGACTGGGCTCGGGACGGTGAGGTGGCCGGTGTAGCCGAGGTCACAGGTGTAGCCAAGTGCTTCGTATTGGGTGAGGCGTTTGCCGTAGGGGTCGTAGTCGTAGCGGGCGACGAGGGTGTTGGTGGTGCCTGTGGATTTTACGACAACCACAGTGTTCTCATGTTGTAGCATTAAAATAACTTTCCAGATGGCACTCCCAATCAATCACTTTTTTAAAATTCAATCCTCCACTATACTCAATTGAGAACGGGCGACCGCTAATAAACCAGAGTTTCGCCTTTATCCTATTTTTCAAATCATTTGTCGGGAAAAATGATGCAACCAAGTATTCCTCAGGAAGATTCACAAACTGCGGACCACTCACTTTAGTTGTCTTCCATAGTTTTTTTTGAATACATATTGACCGTCGTTTCCTTGTACTCTCTACATACGACTTTCACAGAGGATATTTGCTCATCAAAGATGACTTTGTGGAAATCATTTAGACTATTTCTAAATGACTGAACAACTCCAATTTCATGGGGACCAAATAATTTTGTAATACTATTGTTCATTTCAATCACAGTTGTCTTGTTGTCCATTCGACATCATCCTTCCGCTTGAAACTAAGGCTTTGACTGCGTCTGGAATCCTATCAAATTGCTGAAATATTTTTGAACGAATCCTATTCGCCGGATCTGATTTCCAAATTCGGGACATAAACCAATATCTAAGAAATCAACTTCGTAAAGCTTATCAGTATCAATTTGCTAGAATGCGATTCATCGTTTATAAATTCGAATACAGTGCTCTCCAAACAGGGAGGCGATTGTCGTGCTGAATAAGAATGCAGCGATCGAAGCCGAAATGGCTACCGTTTTACCTGGCATCCATATTTTCCAAATCGACCACAACAACACGGAAAATATCAGACAGCCGAGTAGGAACGTCACAGCTCTAATTGCTACAATCATTATTTAAAACATTTTGAACTTACCTCTTCTGCGATCCGATATGCGCCAGGAATTAGAGTGGGATACCTTCTCAATCCTTCAGCAGCAATGAC
>JAYWAR010000034.1:0-7173 GCA_043782285.1 Akkermansiaceae bacterium
TTTATCTTTTTTTCATAAGCGAGATCAGACTAACGGCTCATGTCACCCCTTTCAACGTCGCATCATGCAATCGCCGCGCAGCGGCTCTGTTCAACAAGACGCTCCATCCGACGCGGGGAAGCATCCAGTTTGTTTTTCAGGCTTTTATCTCGCCGCGGATGAGCTAAAGCCTTAGGCGTTTCCACCCGTTACCCATGAACGAACGCGAAGTCCCACCAAGAGAAGCCGATTACCCGCAAGTTGCTCGTTTAGCCCTGCGACATCCATTCACTCACTTCGCGCTCACCTTCTGCTACTGCTTTACAGTCATTGCCATCGGTGATGATCTAAAGGCCCGCTTTTTGCAGATTTGGCCAGCTTGGTCACGATGGCACCATTATTTCTCAGCGTTCTTGATGGCCATTAGCTTCTATGTAATTTCTCGTTCCAGCAGCCGTTTCAAAGCTGCGGCTGAAACACAACATAGTTTAAATCACAATAAGGATAATCACAACGCCTAACAAGTTGCGGCTACCGACAGTCAGCGCGGCTGGAGATCAAGCGGACCGCCACGCCACGCACCCCCTGCTTGCGGCAGCACTTTGACGTTAGATCAAAAAGAAGAAATAATCGACCCGCAGCGAGGTAAGAATACTGGGTTGGTTCATCGAAAATTCCATGTATAATCAATGCATGGTTCAACTTGTCGATATAAAGAAACAAGCAAAAGAGCTTTCCGAAGAAGATCGGGAGGGTCTGGTAGCATTTTTACTACACGGTTTTACTGGTGTGCCGTCAGGACCTGATGATGAAGAAGTTGGAAGAAGAGATCTGGATATGGACTCTGGAGCAATCAAGCCGATGAACCACGCAGAATTTCTTGCTCAAGTTGGACGATCTGAAAGATGAGGATAGTTAATTACCACCCCAAGGTTCCGGCGGAAGTTCGATTGTTCATTGACCACTATGATGCGATATCGTCGGATCTTGGGGATTGGTTTTGGCTCGAACTGACCGAAGCGACAAGTTATGCGTGTGAATATCCAGAGAGGCGCCATTTTGATCATACTGGACTCAGACGCAGCAACCTAAAGAGGTTCCCCATTCATTTTCTGTACCGAATACTTTCCGGCGCGATACATACCACGGCAGTTCGTCATGACAGGCAGGATTCTTGCTATGGAAGCAGGCGGCAATAAGGCAGCCAACAAAACGCTCCATCCGACGGCGGTAAGCACCTTGTTTGGTTTTCAGGCTTCCATCTCGCCGCGGATGAGCTAAGACGTTAGACAGAAAAAATAAATGCAATGAACAGCCAAGACACCGAGATTCTACCTACCCTCGATAAGGGGATTGTGCTCAGCACCCATGATCGCAAAGTGATTGGTCGAATCAGAAAGGAAGAGCGTGAACGCTACCAGAGTTTATTCGCCAGCCTGCTCGTAGCTGTATTTCTTCTCTATATGTTCTGGGAAGCCCCCTTCGCAATACTCCGCTTGGAACAGCTACCTTACTCAGAGGCCAGCAAGAGTCCGTTTTATGAGATGCGTTTTATTGTACAGTGATTAATCGGAGTCTTTATCATAATCCGTGCCATTTACAACTGCTTTTTTAACCGACGCAGAACCCTTACCCTTAAGCTAGCAAATGAACTGGAGCAAAATTAAAGAGCCTAACAATACAGTGGTGGCAACGGCGGTTAACGTCCCTCGTTCGCTTCGCTCTGGACGATCAATCTCCGTCGTGCCACACTTTTTACGTTAGGCTCGCTGAAACCCGAAAATCAAATATCATGAAACTCCATTACTCACTCATTTTGGCAGCAACCTTATTGGCGCTGCCTGCCTGCGAACGAAAGCAAACAACCACCGAAAAAGTGAAAGACAAAGTCAACGACGCCCTTGACCGACGACCCGCCGAAAAGTTCCAGGACGCCGCTGAAGACACCAAGGATGCGGTCAAAGACGCTTCCAAAGAAATCAAAGACGCAGTAAAAGACACCACCAAATAATATGCTCCACTACGCTGTAGTTTTTCTCATTGTCGCCATCATTGCCGCTGTTCTCGGCTTTGGTGGTATTGCAGGCACCGCTGCATGGATTGCCAAGGTCTGTTTTATCGTTTTTTTGGTCTTTGCCACCATTGCATTCCTCAAGAAATCGAAATAGCCCGAAACGCCTAACAAGACGCTAGTGGCAACCGGCGATAAGGTCCTTCTTTGGATTCGAGCTTCCATTTCGCCGGTGCCACAGCTAGACGTTTGTAAAGAAAGTGAAAAATCATATATCCACGCTTCATTCCAATTCTGCGGTTGGCAAAATACAACAGCTCGAATTGAGCGCGATCCCTATTTATAGATTCCTCATTTTGCGCATTGCGCCAAGTAGAATGACACCGGAGAGGGGATGAGAAATCGGCTTTAGTCGGTCGTTGCGCCAGAAAGAATGATACCCAGATGAAAAACGATCCGGGATCATGAGTCATACAAGCAAAGAAGAATATCTGGAGAGCTGCCGGGAGCGTTATCCAAGCAGGAACCGAGCGGGTAGAAGTGCGATGATCGACAAACTCAGCGACACCCTGGGTTGGGATCGCAAAGACACCCTCAAAGCCCTCAACCGGCAAGTCAACCAAGGCAAGAAAGCCAAGAAGCGAGAATCGAAGCCCGGTTATGGCGCGGCGGAGCAGGCCGTGATCGTGGCGATATGAATTAAGGAGCATCACCAGCACCACCGACGCCGTCATCAAGGAGGTCAAAGCTTGGCAGAATCGCACCCTCGAGCCGGTCTACCCCATTGTCTATTTCGACGCCATCGTCGTTAAAACTCGCCACGAAGGCAAGATCACCCAGCGCGCCATCTACCTCGCCCTCGCCATTGATCTCGAAGGCAAAAGGAAGTGCTAGGCATGGGGTCGAGCGAAAACGAGGGTGGCCGTTTTTGGCTCACCGTCGCCACCAAACTCAAAAACCGCGGCCTCCAAGACATCTTCACCTGTTGCATCGACGGACTCAGCGGCTTCGCCCAAGCACTCGAGGCAGTCTACCCAAAGTGCCGTGTCCAGCGCTGCATCGTCCACCCGCTGTGCAACAGCCTCAAATACGACAACTGGAAGGACCGCAAAGTGATCGCCGCCGACCTCAAGACCATTTACGCGGCCTCCACCGAGGAAGCCGCCCGAATCGCGCTGGCAGCCTTCCGCGCCACCCACAACACCAAACACCCTGCCATTGGCCGCAGTTGGCAGGCGAACTGGGACTCGCTCATCCCCTTCTTCCTCTTCCCCCCAGAGATCAGGAAAATCATCTACACCACCAACGCCCTCGAATCGCTCAACAGTTCATTTCGTAAAATCAGTCGTCACCGCAACCTCTTTCCCACCATCGACTCACTCTTCAAGCTGTTTTACCTGAGCTTAAAAAACATCAGCCGCAAATGGACACTAACCCTCCCAAACTGGCCTAGCTCCGTTAGCCACTTCGCCATCGAGTTCGAAAATCGGATGCCTAACAATCGCTAAAACGAATCGGCAGAAAATCATTTACACAAAATGACTGACACTCTTGTACCTGCCACCATTTCTGGATCAGGCCAGAAGCGTCGATGAGCAAGGCCGCCCGGAGCGGCATTTTGCCGCCACTGGTCCGGATCAGCGCGGTCAGTTGCGAGATCAAAACCGTGATGAGCAACGCCATTCAGGTCTCTCGCTCTGTCATAATTGTCAGATAAATTTGCTTTCGTTGGAAGACGGTTCCCATCTATGAGTAACAATGTTCACCTCCCCGGCAGACGTGCTTGGTTCACAAGTCCAAATTTCTCAGCACCTCGGACGTTTATGCCGCGCCGCAGCAGGCATTTGGGCGGTTTCAGCATTCTGTGCGGCGATGTTCCCCGACAGGGTGAATGGGGAAAATCTCAAGGCCTTTGAGATAACTTGGTCGGGGGCGAGTTTTGGAAACACAGCGGCTGCCACAGCGCAAATCACTTTGGATCTGGATCAGGTCAATAATCCGGGAACCACGTCCGGCTTGAACTGGGTGAGAGAATTCACAATCACCGTGACTGGCGCAACGACAGGCAACGGAACCTGGTCCAAAATGGACATCGGCCACTTCAAAATGCTAGCCGAGTTAACTCCTCTTAATTTTTCAAATGATTTAGTCGGTCAAAACGGCTGGGCAATCCAAAATGGTTCGGGTGGTTTTGGACTGTATGATTCGCAAAACGGTGCACCAAAAACTACGAATTTTTTTACCATTCTCGCTAATAAAGGTGATTTAATGAAGCTCACTGGCTTTCGGCCCACGACATTGGCCCCTGGATTGGTCCTGCAAACTGACTTCGACTCCAGCCATGGCATCGGTGTCAACGAGCGGGTCTATGCATTGGGGAAAGACTCTCAAGGGCGTTTGGTGGTTGGTGGTTATTTCAGCTCGGCCGGAAATAACCCATCCCGGGGAATTGCTCGATTCATGGCAGGTGGAGCACTGGACCCGGACCTGAATATGGGCACGGGGACCACAGGCGGCATTGGTAGCGATGTCACGGGTCTCGTGGTCCTGCCGGATGACTCGATTGTCGCCGTCGGCGATTTTAGGGATTACAACGGCACTTCAAGAGGAAGAATTGTTAAAATCCTACCCACAGGTTTGGTAGATGAGACATTCGCCAATGGAATTGGAGCCGATGCAATTATCCGCTGCGTCAAACGTCTTCCTGATGGCAGTTTTCTCATTGGTGGAGAGTTTACCAAATATGACGGAACATCCTGCGAGCGGTTGGCGCGGCTGAATGAGCATGGCGTGTTAGACTCTACATTCTTGACGGGGTCGGGGTTTGGTTATCTTTCCGATTATGTGGATGAGATTCAGGTTCTTCCAGGAGGAAAGATTCTAGCGGCTGGCCGGTTTTTATCCTATCAGGGACATGATACTCGTAATGTCATGAGGCTGCTGCCGAATGGAGAAGTGGATACGTCGTTTCGCTCTCCCCATACCTATGTTGACTGCGTGGAAACTATGACTGTGTTGTTGAACGGCGGAATTCTCGTCGGTGGGACGGGCGGGCAAATGCTTTTCCGGCTAGATCAAAACGGAAATATCGATAACGAGTTTAATCCCCATTTTAGCGGCCACAAAGTATATGGAGTATTGGAGTTGCCTGATGGCAAAATCCTTGTGTCAGGAGAAATCCTCAACACCACTGGAAATGATTTTGTGAACTTGATGGTACTTCAAGCGAATGGCGCGATTGATCCTGATGAATTCTCTCCGCATGTGCAACCTAATGGATGGGTAGGTCCGCTGTTGAAAACTATGGATGGAAGCATCTATGTTGGCGGCGCGTTTTCCTCGATCAACGGTCGGACATACGGTCACCTCGCGCGGTTTGTGAAGACGTCCAATATTTTGCCGGACGTAGCCTTCCACTCGGCCACTGGAACGATGGTTGAAGGGAACTCTAAGAATTTTGAGGTCGATGTAAGGAGTGATTTGGCGAATATCGTGGATTTTCAGATCACGGTAGAAGCGGATGATCCGGCAATTCTTCAACAGGTAGATGCCCCGGAAAGGTTCAGCGCTTTTCCGGGTCAATCTAAAGCTATGATTCATACCTATTTCCCGGACAACTCTGCGATTAATGGTCCGCGGAGTTTCCGGTTGCGGATAACGCCACTCAGTGCCGGTGCGAGGGTGGGGTCACCCAATGTCATGACCATCACGGTGCAAGACGACGATATTCCAGGAACGGTGTTCCTGAAGTCTCCCAGCGAGGTGATTCACGAGGGGCGTGGCAGTCTCCCGGTGAAGGTCAAACGGTTTTTGAACGATCCAGGTTCATTCTCTGTTCGCTTGCGAACGGTGGATGGTACGGCACTAGCAGGTCGGGATTATCAGTTGATGGACACGGTGGTGAGTTTTCCGGTAGGAGTCTATGAACAAACCGTCAACATCAGCGGTCCTCCAAACACCCCTGACGAAAATCCGCTGAGACGCTTCACTATAGAATTATACAATCCAACAGCGGGCAAGATTATAGGTAGTCCGGGTGTGGCTACCATTGATGTGAACGACAAAGATGACCCGGGTTCAAGTATGGTGGATTACACGATACCGGACCCGCTCAAGCTTGTCCGTTTCGTGGATCTGGCATTGGATGCGGAAGGCGTTTTATATGGTCTTGCGCTTTTTGATTTGGGATCACCGAGTGCGGTTGAGTCGAGAATTATTAAATTTTCCGCAAGTGGAGTAGGCCAAGTAATGGCGGTAGTCCCCACCGGTGGGGTTTATCGATGGGCGGAAACCCTGAAATTCGGACTGGATGGCAAACTCTATGTGAGTGGTTCGGGATTTGTTTTTCGATATCTTCCAAACGGATCTCTTGACGACAGTTGGACTAACCCGATTGCATACGACATATCGCTTCCCTCTACTCTCCAGTGTGTTTTGCCGATGCCTGACGGGAAGCTAATGATCGCCGGGCAGATTAACGATCCCATCAATGGCTTTATACGCAGACAAGTAGCTCGAATCATGCCTAATGGATTACTGGACCCCTCATTCGATCTTGGTGAAATCTTGCCGGTTGGAGCGACACAATGGATCTATGATATGGCGACGGATCGCTCCGGGAGGCTTTTAATTGCTGGTAATATTAATTCGGTCCAGGGGATATCCAGATTGAATGTGGTGCGTGTCTTCGCCGATGGAACGCTGGATGAGTCTTTTGACGCATCCGCTGCTATCAACAGCCAAGGACTTTCATGGTGTGTGAGCCGCATCCTCGTGACCCCAGACGGAAAAATCTATCTGTCTGGAGCCGGTCGAGTGATCCGCGTAAATGCGGACGGATCCCTAGACTCAGGATTTCCGCCAGTGGACGGAGATGATTTTGTCCAGCAGCCCGATGGAAAGCTGGTAGTGCTGTCGGGAATGCGCTATGATTCCTCCGGGCAACCTGATACTGAGTTTCACCCCTACAACATCATTGCAGGGCAAGGCAACGCCATAAAGCTGGGGCCGGACGGGCGCATCTATTTTGCCGGTTCCTTCACTTCGTTTGACGGGGTAGTCTTGCCGGGGGGCGCGGCTGTTAGAGGTGGCAGTGGATCGGTGGCAGGAAAGATCGCGTGGGAGTCCATAAGCTCTTCTGTGGGCGAAGGGAGTGTTCATCCGGTTGCCAAACTGTTACGCTT
>JAYWAR010000035.1:0-2580 GCA_043782285.1 Akkermansiaceae bacterium
ATTTACCGAACAGGAATGGCGGAGCGGACGGGACTCGAACCCGCGACCTCCAACGTGACAGGCTGGCGCTCTAACCAACTGAGCTACCGCTCCATGTCCCGTTCGGGTGCCGGAAACTATGGATCAGACTCGAATTGCGCAATCTCTTTTTTAAGGTTTCCTAATTTTTTTACTGCAACACCGTTAGAACTTAGGAAAGTGCTTCTACGGCAGCTTCGAGCGAGGCGCGATCCTCGACCGAATGGACGGTGAGTTGTTTATCGATCTTTGACAACAGCCCTGCGATCACCCTGCCGGGACCAAGTTCCAAGAAGGTGTGATGGCCTCTGGCGATCAATAATTGAATCGATTCCGTCCAGCGAACCGAGCCAGTGACTTGTTTTTCCAACATCTTACGAATTTCCGAAGTGTCGGAAACGAGGCTTGCGCCGAAATTGCAAACGACCGGCAGGGCAGGGGACTGAAAAGTCAGAGTCGCGAGCTCGGCAGCCAATTGATTTTGGGCACTTTGCATCAGCCGTGAGTGGTAGGCACCGGCGACGTTGAGCTTGATCGCACGGCGGATGCCAAAATTCTTGGCGAGAGCGATCGCTGAATCGATGCCGGCCACGGTCCCGGAAATCACGATTTGGCCGGGTGCGTTTAGGTTGGCGATATCGACATCGGTTGCTGCGGCAAGCGCACGAACTTGAGTTTCCTCGCCGCCGATCAGTGCGGCCATCGCGCCCTCGGTGGCGAGGCAAGCAGCTTCCATGAATTGGCCACGGCGAGCGACCAAGCGCAGACCGTCTTCAAAAGAAAAGCTGCCAGCTGCAGCGTGGGCGGTAAATTCGCCAAGCGATAGCCCGGCAGCAGCGACAGGAATGCAGTGAGGCAGTCGCTCGCGAATCAGCGCAAAGGCGATTAAACCGTGAAGATAGAGAGCGGGTTGGCAATGCGAGGTACGGGTCAGCTCTTCATCAGGGCCGTCGAACATGATGTCCGAGAGTGAAAATCCAAGGGTTTGGTCGGCTAGATGGGCCATTTGACGGGCGGTAGCAGAGGTTTCCACCCAATCTTTACCCATGCCCGTTTTTTGGGCACCTTGTCCGGAGAATAAAACAACGATATGGCTCATGTCTGACGAGGCTTAGGAAAATTCTGCGATTGAGGGAAGATGAAATACCGTGAGCTGCGAGGATCTCAACTTGTGGAATTGGAAAATAGAGGGGATCATCCCGCATTCACCTCATGCGCCGCCCCCCGATCTTGTTTTTGCCCTTACTGATGCTGTGGTTGTCGCTGGCTTCGTGCCAAACTTGCCAATTTTACCAACAAGCGATTCAGGGGCAGCTCGAAATTTTCCGTAAAAGCCGCACCAATTCACAAGTCTGTGCCGATCCGGCTTGCTCGCCTGAGTTGCGGCGGCAGCTTACCGCCGTCGAGGGCATCCGCCATTTCGCCAGCGATTTCCTCCTGCTCCCCGGCACGACCAGTTATGGGAAATATGCGGATCTAAAGCGCCAACACGTCGTCTGGGTGCTTTATGCAGCGCCTGAGTTTTCGTTAAAAGCCAAGACTTGGAATTACCCTGCCGTCGGCAAAATGGATTACCGTGGTTATTTTCACGAACAGGATAGCATCGCTTTGTCTGGCCAACTCAAGAGCGAAGGTTACGACGTGTTTATCGGCGGAGTAGATGCTTATTCTTCACTCGGTTGGTTTCACGATCCGATTCTCAACACTTTTGTCAATTATCCGGACCTCGATCTCGCAGAAACGATTTTCCACGAACTCACTCATCGGAAGGTTTTCCACCCCGGCGACACCGTGTTCAATGAGTCGCTCGCAAATATGGTTGCAGAAGAAGGGGTGAAACGCTGGTTACAGCATCAGGGGCGGTTCGCTGAATTTCAGCATTATCAAACTCGTTTGCAGCGGCGGCGCGAGTTTTACCAAGAAATTGATCTTTGTCGTCGGAATCTCGAAACGCTCTACGCCTCGGGTCAAGCAGCCACAACGATGCGATTTAAAAAAATGGCAATCTTGAGCAAACTGCGCGATCAATTAGGTAAGCTTCGCTGCAAATGGGGGGGACGTGGTCTTGAATCATGGCTGCACGAAAACCTCAATAACGGCCACATCGTTTCACTGAAAATCTATGCCGAACAAGTGCCAACTTTCCAAAATCTACTGAAAGACTGCGCGGGAAATCTTGAGCTATTTTTTGAAAAAGCTGACCATTTGAAGTTTTCCAAACATTCAACCGATCCCAAAACGCCATGAGTTCTGCTTCCACCAACACTCGAACCGAGCACGACTCGATGGGAGAGATCCAAGTTCCTGCTGCAGCACTTTACGGAGCTTCCACCCAACGTGCGCGATTAAATTTCCCGATTTCGGGCCTTGGTTTACCCTCGCGACTCATTCATGCTTATGGCTTAATTAAAAAAGCGGCAGCAGAAACTAATGCCGAACTCGGGCAACTCAAGTCTAACCTCGCAGCTACAATCGCTGTGGTTGCAGCTGAAATTGCAAGTGGAGTACATGATGATCAATTTCTGGTGGATATTTACCAGACCGGTTCGGGTACTTCGACCA
>JAYWAR010000036.1:0-2577 GCA_043782285.1 Akkermansiaceae bacterium
GCCATTTTTGCGGCGTCTGCCAGCGCCGCCGCGACATCCAGCGGCTTGGTGCAGAGTAAGATCACTTCACAGCCAAGCGCGAGTTCGGCGAGTTCGCAACTCACCTTGGCACCCGTCGCACTCGCAAATGCAGCCCGAGATTTTTCATAAGGATCACAGCCAAGCACGTCCGCCGCGACGACCACTCCCGCACCGATGGCACCCTGAATCAGCGCTGTACCCATTTTCCCACATCCAATCACTCCAAGCTTCATGGCCAAAAACTAAACCAACCTTCGCCCAACACGCCAGCGTCATTTTGCTTGGAGCCGCCGCCAGTCACCGCCATCGTCTGGCCATGAAAATTCGGCTCATCGCGATGTTTCTCAGCAATTGGACTCTCGCCATGGCCGACGGCCCCGAGCGCATCGAGCCAGCGCCACCCCCGCAAAAACCCGCAATCGCCAAAGAAACGCCAAGCGTAGAAGCCTCCATCCCCGACTCCGTCAAAGCACTTGGTGAACCCGCCATCCGTGATTTTCCCAACGGAATCCAAATGGCCATCACCGCGGCCAGTGAATCCGCCCAAACTCACGTCAATCAAGGCTTGAACCAACTCCACGGCGGTTGGGAGTTCGAGGCCTGCCGCCACTTCGCCGCCGCGATGCGTGAAGACCCCGAATGCCTGCTCGCTCACTGGGGCATGGTGATGTCGCTACTCAGCCCCTCGCCCGAAACCGCTGCCGCCCGCAATGCTGCGACCCATCGCCTGCTCGACCTCGTCGATGCCGGAAAAGGCAGTGAACTCGAACGCGGCTACGCCTACGGCTTGATCCAATATCTCGAAAAAGGACCAACCGGAGCTGCCAGCGCTTTTCGAAAAATTGCCGCCAATTTCCCAAATGAACCGCAAGCTGGAATTTTTGCCGCCCTTTTCAGTCGCGGCGGCTACGACGAATTTGGCAACGCTACCCCAGATCAACAAACCGCTGAAACAAGTTTACTCGCCCTCATCGAGAATAACCCACAAAGCCCAATCCCCCTCAACGCACTTTTGACCATCCGCGCCGATGGTCCCGATCTCAGCAGCTCGCTTGAGCTAGCCCTCAAGCTCGCTCACATGTCGCCAGATTACGGCCCTTACCTCCATCTGCTAGGTCACTACCAATGGCGCTGCGGCCAGCATTCGGCGGCCATCGCCAGTTTCGGACGCGCAACCACTTATTTTGAAAACTGGATGAAAGCAAACAAAGCCACCGTTGCCGACTGCCCCGAGTGGGTGAAATCCGAGTGCTACCGGGCGATTGCACTGGTTTCAAAAGGGGATTTCGACAGCGCCGCTGCCACGGCCAAACAACTTGCAGCCACCCCATTTCCTAAAAATCGCTCGGCCTCGCCCGGTGCCCGCTTGATAATGTGGGATGCCAAAACCCTTCCCGCCCGGTTCCTGCTCCACCGTGGCCTACCTGGAAATGCCGCTGAAGCCCTCAAGACCCTACCCCGCCCCGAAGATCTCAAACAAACTCCCACTCAATCTCTAGCCTACTGGTGGATCGACGGTCTCCGCCTCGCACTCGAGGCCCAACGCCTCATCGACGCCGGAAAACTCGCTGAAGCCCACGACGTCGTCGCCGCGCTCACCCATCACGGTGAAGTTCTCACCAAAACCCAAGCTGCCGCCACCGCCAGCGGCGAGCGCTCTGCATGGAATCGCTCCTTCCACGCCCTCGAAGTCCTCGCCAGCGATCTCCATGGCCGCCTCGCCATGGCCGGCCCCAAGGAAACAATTGGCACCGCTTACAATTGGTTTGCCTCTGCCACCGATCGCCAACATCCCGCGCCCATGATGTTCCCCCCCCTCATCCTCACCCCCATGGCCGTCCGCCTCGGTGAATTCTATCTCACCACCAAACGCCCACTTGATGCCGTCGAATCCTACCAGCAAGCGCTCACCCGTTTTCCCAATGACTTAAATACCTTGCTCGGCCTCGCAAATGCCTACCAGCAAGCCGCACTTCCCCAACAAGTCACTGAAACCCAAGCCAAAATCCAAGCGCTCAAAACTCCCTAATCGATGATTTCCTGACAATCCTGCGGCTTCCCCAAGATTGCCTACCTCCACCGCTTAACATCCCATTTTTCAATCTGCCACACTTGGCACTTGGAAAACTCTCACCATTTCCTGAGGCTTCCAGCCATGTCGCACCGCCACATCGACGTCCGTTACGTCGCCAATCTCGCCCGCCTTGAACTCAGTGCCGAGGAAGTCGCCACCTTCCAGCACCAGCTCGAAGCCATCCTCGGCCACGTCGAGGCTTTGTCGAAAGTCGACCTTACCGGAATTGATTTCAGCGCACATACCCGCACAGTCTTCGGTAAAATGCGCGACGATACGCCGCACCAGAGCCTCAGCCAACAAGCGATGCTCCAAAATGCGCCCGATCAAGCCCAAGGCCAAGTTCGTGTCCCCAAGGTCGTCACCGAAGCCTAATGGATCTTATCTCAGCTTTTCAGTTTTTACCGTCATGACTCTCACCCACCTTCGCCAGCAGCTCTTGGCCGGCGAAACCACCGCCACCGCCATTCTCGAAACCCTCG
>JAYWAR010000037.1:0-7149 GCA_043782285.1 Akkermansiaceae bacterium
GGCGATGGTTGGAATCAGAGTGAGCGCTGCCGAATTATACCATTCCGGCATCTGCTGGTTTGGCACCGGATCTCTGAAGTAGATCCTCTCCTGCAAGCCGCTTTCCTGAATCATCCTATCAAGCCGTTGAATGTAGGGAGCCGTGCTCTTGTGCCGCATTCCAAGTAGGCACAGCTCATAGTCCGGCAACTCTTGGGCAATTAGCGCAAACGCTTCGATGGCCAAATGGATGCCGCGATCTTCGACCATTTGCCGTGGCACCAAGATCATTTTCCGGTCCACATACTCGGGTTTGCCCGGACCTGGAATGAAATGCCGGGTATCCACACAATTGGGAATGAACCATGCCCCGGGTGCCACTTCGGTGAAATATCCCGCAGCCGGAGGCACATCGACACCCAAATACCTGAGATAATGGGTGTCATTGACGACATGAAGGAAACGGGGCAAACACCACTTGGCATTGGCTTCACAAAGCCTGTCGTTCTTGCTCTGCTGGGTGACTCGCCATTCCACGCCGTGGGAGAGAACGATGGCCTTGTTTCTCACGCCTTCAAGCGGAGGGGCATGGAAAGCGTAGTGAGCGATGATCGCATCCGCGGCAAACAAGCCCTTCGGTCTTGTGAGGGTGATCATGCAATTCAGCATCTTCCGGTCGATTCCCGGGATGAACCGCGCGAGGTAAGGAATGCGAGGAAGGCAAACGGTATCGGATGCCTTTTCGCCCCGATCCAACTGATAGACGATGCTCTCATGGCCCGCCTTCCGACAGACTTCCATCAGATTGGCAATGTAAACTTCCTGCCCGCCGATGATCGGTCGGTAATGCGCGGACAGATGGGCGATTTTCATGAGAGCGTGGAGAGACAAATTGCGAGAATTTGCGCGGAGCTGGTACCATCTCCGTAAGGATTCGCAAGTTGGTGGCGGGGTTCGCCCTGAAGCGACCGCGAGGCTTCCTCGAAGATCCGGGCTTCCGAAGTGCCGACGAGCGTGGCCACCCCGGCCTCGACGCCTTCCTGCCGCTCGGTGACATTGCGCGCCACCAGAACCGGAATTCCCAGCGTGGGCGCTTCCTCCTGAACTCCGCCGGAATCCGTGAGGATCAAGCGGGCCTTCGACATCGCCCAAATGAAATGGGGGTAGTCGAGCGGGTCCGTCAGTTTGAGATTGGAAATCCCGCCAAGGAATTCGAAGACGGGCTTTCGAATATTGGGATTGGGATGAACCGGAAATACAAATGAGAGTCCCGGATGCTCCAGGGCAAGTCGTTTGATGGCATTGAGGATTCCCTGAAGGGCATTTCCAAAGCTCTCGCGCCGATGAATGGTGATCAGGACCGAACCATTCGGGTTCATCATCGATCCGAGGGCGGCTACTGCCGGCTTCCAGTGGTCGCCGAGTATCTTGAGTCCTTCCAGTAAAGCATCGATCACGGTGTTGCCCACAACATGAATTCCAAACTTCTTGCCTTCGGCCAGCAGGTTATCCCGTGCCATGGCTGTCGGGCAGAAATGCAGATTGGCGAGGTTCCCGACCAACTGGCGGTTGATCTCCTCGGGAAATGGCTCCAAGCGGTTGCCAGTCCGCAAGCCGGCCTCAATGTGGGCAACCGGAACCCGCTTCAGAACTCCGACGTAGGCCCCGGCGAACGCGCTGGTTGTATCTCCTTGAACGAACACGAGGTCGGGTTTGACTTCGTCAACGATAGTCTCGAGTCCGCAAATTGCCCGGCCGGTCAATTGACAGAGCGACTGTCCGTCGGTCATCAGTTTCAAGTCGTAATCGGGAGTGATGTGGAAGAATTTGAGAACTTGGTCCAGCATTTCCCGGTGTTGTCCCGTCACCGCAACGATCGGTTCGATCAACCCTGACTGCTTGAACCGTCGAAACACGGGTGCCATCTTGATGGCCTCGGGGCGGGTTCCGAAAATGAAAATGGCTTTTTTCATCATCATTTAAACCGGTTAGATGAAATCAAACCACGGTGTTGGCTCGTGGACTTTCGTTGGCAGAGCAAGTTGCAGTAAATCTTATCGCCCAGCTTGGCCAACAAGTCGGTCAAACAACTAACAGGAGTGGTCTTGCCGTTTTTCTCAATGATTTCAACGCCAAAATCTAATTCTTCCAATAGCGAGTAGTAGTCTATCGAGGTTTGTCCCCCGTTCTTGAGGTTATCGGGACAAAACTCGATCACCACCAACAGTCCGGGGAAGCGCTCCAACGTCTGTCGCATTCCAGCGAGCACCTTGAGTTCTGCTCCTTCAACATCGATTTTAATGCAATTAGGGGAGAGTGTAGGGTTCGCCGCAAGGAACGAATCCATTGTCATGCACTCGACCTCAACAATTTCCTTGGCCCCTTCAATCGCCACAAGGGAGTTCGACGTTCCGCTTTGGGGATGAAGGTGGAATTTTGCTTTTGAGTTTTCGTCCGAAAGTGCCACGGCCGAGACCGTGACGTTTGCGAAGGATTTTACGTTGTGTTGAAGAAACTCCCGGGTGTGAGGGTCTGGCTCGAAGGCTACGACGCGGCCGTCTTTTCCAACTTTTCCCGCACAGATTAGGGTGATCAAACCCACGTTGGCTCCTACGTCTAGAACGCACATTTGGGGTTTCAATCTGCGTTTCATGAGCCTGGCGACGTCCTGTTCATTGCCGAAGAAGAGCAAATCGATGCGGTGCCGGGGCTGGATATAATCTGGAAACCGCAATCCGCGCAGCGTGAAAAATGTATCAGCCACAAGCGTAAGAATTGATTTTATTAGTCGTTTCATGAGTGAAATATAGGTATGCTAACTCACCTTAGTATGGATTTGCCGAAGCCTTCCGAGTGCATGATTGGACCAGCTTTGAAAACCGCATTCGAAAGGACTCTGCGGTGCACTGATCTTGATAATAGCTGGTCACCAGATGAGATGCGTTCCTGCACCAATTTGGACTTTTTAGGCTTGCTCTCCGGATACACTTGCTCAGATCTTCGACCCTCCAGGAGTCTGTAAGCACGGCGCTATCCTCAGGACCCGGATAGTCCACATAGCCAACCGGAACAAAACCGGAACCCAAACTGGCCATGAACGCGGTTCCCATCCCGATGTTGATGGGCGCATGAACGGTAAAGACCACTGATCGCAACAATTTGGCAAGTTTGGAGCGAAGCAGTGGCAATCTCCAGTGGTAAATATAATGAATGTTGTCACGATTCAAATTACGCTTAGCAGATCTCAAAATATCATTCTCGACCTTACAGTAAATGTAAAGATGAAGGTCCGGGCACGCGGCAAACGCGTCGATAAGGACATCCAAACCCTTCTGAATATTGCCACCCGTTCCCCCGACATAGAGAAAATTCGCTCTGCCTTGGTCGAAATCCCGACATTCGGGGGGGACCGTGAGCTTATCATCGAGATAAGCGCCTAATCCCGTATAATAAAATTTTTCGATATGCTTGCCATAGGATGCTATCATTCGAGGACATTGAATGGTAAATAGGCGATCCGCCTTCGAGTTCAGGTAATCTTCTCCCTCGGTCAAACAATCAAACGACCTACGGAACGAGCACGATAGAAGAATTTTGTTGCGCTGGGAAAAGTATTCATAGCGCGCTGCAGATTCATTATTGAATGTTTCCCAATGGACACCAGATACATATTGCAGAACCGGAGTGTCTTCAGGTAAATTGTCCAAAATCATCCGGCATTTTCCTCCGTGTCCCACAAATAAGTCATAATGGCGGTCAGGTTTTTGTTCGTGGCAAAAATCAGCAATGTCCACTTTGTAACCATTTTCATTTAATGTGCGAACTATTTCATAGGTGAGTCCAAGGTAATTAAAAAACCGAATATTAGGAAATAGGGTTCGCGCATCTAGCCACGCCTCCGGGGAGAGTGAGATCAATGCGTGACGGTCTTTTGGGTTCGCCGAAGGAAAGTGGTCGATGTTCTTCAGTAGGGCGACGCCGGTTCCTCTGGACTTGGAGATAATGAATTCAATCTTGTGGAGAAGGTCGGCCAAATACTCTGGGAGTCGTTGCGTTAGATATATAATAGAAGAATTGGTCATCGTCAGCGGAAATCTGGGTTTTGCGCGACGGCAGTTTATCGGGTCGTGGCTGGATTCCCGACCACTACCATTCCTGCCCCTACATTCTTGGTCACCACTGCACCAGCTCCGATCACGGAAAGATCTCCAATTTCAAGCCCAGGAAGGATCGTCGAGTTCGCTCCAATATAACAAGCGGAACCAATTCGCACGCGTCCCAGCACTACCGCATTCGGCGCGATGGTGGTGAATTCCCCGATGATTGAATCATGCATGACGTTGGCTCCAGTATTGATTCTGACGCAGCGACCGATCCCGCTTCCGGCGGACACATGTGCATTCCAGTGGATGATCACGCCGTCGGCGAGGGTAGCAGTTGCCGCTACTTTTGCACCGGGCGAAGTGAGGGACGCGATTGGAAAACCCCGCGCGGTGTAGTATTCGTAAAGCCGTTTGCGGATTTTCGGGGAGTCCGGAGTCAATACGGCGGCGGCGCCACGGAGGAACTCGGATACCGTGTCGATCCCGTCGTCATCGCAGAGAAACGGGTAGTCAAAGTGGGTGCCCGGAGATTGGTGATCAATCAGCCCGATAATTTCACGACCGCACTCTTCTGCCAAATCGATGGTTTCCTGAAACGCCCCCACTATAAAGATTTTCTCAACCATGAATTACTTGAATCAGTGTGTCGCAGATGAACTCGATGTTTTGATCAGATAATGACGAATACATTGGAAGCGTAACGAGGCGGCTTGCCACCAGATCCGTCACTGGCAAGTCAATGTGATACTGCCGGTAAGTGGAGAATTGGTGAACGGGAGGATAGTGGACGCTGGTCTGGATGCCTACTGCGGCGAGTGAGTCTCTTATTGTATCGCGATAGGACTCGTCACCATTCGTTAAAACAATTGGAAATATATAATTGGACGTGAATTCAAGACGGTCCTTGAAAGGCACCGTAAGTCCGCCCGCGCCGAGGAGCCGGTCGTGGTAGCGTTGACGCACGCGGGCGCGAGCTTCTAAATCCGGCATGATCTTGCCCAGTTGGGCGATTCCAAGTGATGATCGCAAGTCATCCATGCGGTAATTGTATCCATGCTCGACGACGTCATAGCTAGTCGAGTGACCTTTGGAACGTTGGTAGGACATGGTGGTCATGCCGTGGGAGCGCAGGAGTTTCGCCCGCTTTTCGTAATCCGCGTGCTGGGTCACTAACATCCCACCCTCGCCGGTGCTGATGTTCTTGTTAGAAAAGAAACTGAAACAGCCCACATCGCCGATGGTTCCCAGCTTTTGACCCTTGTATTCCGAAAACGGAGCGTGACACGCGTCTTCGATGACTTTCAAGCCGTGCTTATGTGCGATTTCCATGATGCGGTCCATGTCGCAGGGGAATCCGGCGTAGTGCATGACCATGATGGCCTTGGTGCGCGGCGTGATCTTGCGCTCGATGTCCGCCGGATCGAGGGTGAGGTCATGGCTGCCAATGATATCCGCGAAGACCGGGATGGCCCCGACGTAGCGGATCGCATTAGCGGTGGCGACGAAGGTCAAAGACGGGCAGATCACCTCGTCAGCGGCACCGATTCCCGTCAAAACGAGGGCCAAATGAAGCGCCACCGTGCAATTGGCGAGCGCTATGGCATGCGTGCCTCCCAGCATCTCGGCGAAAAGCCGCTCGAACTCCGCTGTCTGCGGGCCGGTGGAGATCCACTTGCTGCGCAAGCATTCCAGCACGGCCTGCTCTTCAGCCTGGTCGAAATTGAGATCGAACAGTGGAATCCGAAAGCTCATGAGTTGGTGTCGCCCTCCCCGTAGAAGTTTTTCTGGAAGTCTTGTTGGGCGAGTTCGTAATCGTCCACTCGTCCGATATCGAGCCAGTAGTCCTTGATCTCGTATTTGGTGACCGGCAGATCTTCGGACAACAACTTCAGGATCAGTTGATCCATGCCGAAGTAGGTGTCCTCCGGGATGTGGGAGAAAATCGCGGGTTTCATGACATAGATCCCCGCTAGGGCATGGGTGACGATGTTGGGTTTTTCCTCGATCCCCGTCACCCGGTCGCCATCGAAGAAAATGTTACCAAAGGCGTAGGGCATGATGATCTTCTTGATCGTGATTGTTAGAAGGGAATTCTGCTCGTCGGAGAACCGGTGGATGACTCCGAAATCCACGTTGCTGAGGATGTCGCCGTTCATCACGATGAAGGGTTCGGTCAGTTTGTTTTCCAGAAGCTTGAGCGGACCGGCGGTGCCGAGCCGCTTCTCCTCGCGACTGATGGCGAGTTTGACTCCATAGCGGGAGCCATCACCGAAAAAATTCTCGATGTAATTGGACTTGTAGTTGGTGGCGAGAAACACCTCGGTGACGCCATGTTTGCGGAGGTGTTCGATCTGGATTTCAAGAACCGCTTTTTCACCGATGGGCAGGAGCGGCTTGGGGATGACCTCGGTGAAGGGCTTGAGCCGGGTGCCGAGGCCGCCTGCCAGGATGACTGCTTTCATGATTGTGATGGAGTGGAAAGGTGGTTTGAATGTCAATCCGTCCGTTTGGGCACTGGACGAATTTGAGAACAGGAGAGGCAATCGGAGCACTCGAAAAGTCACACTTTCCAGCGGGGCAGATGCGGTGCCTGCTGCATCCTTGCCGTAAGGAATTTTCCGAAGCGTATGCACGGGATTTCAACCCAACGTTCACCCAACCAGGAGAACGCGAGGCAGATCGCGGTGACGGTAGTCAGCAGCAAGACTTGGAGGATTGAAGGAGAATGGATACCAAGGTGATTCAGGCATACCAGGATCCAGGGAGCGACGCACAACAGGATGATCACTTGTATCAGATAGCAAGAATAGGATACGGTCCCAAGGAAGATAAATGGAGGCCATTCCAGCAGTGCGCGCAATGACGGACTCTTGAGAACTCCGAAAATCATGAGACCACAACCGATAGCAGTTGTCATCCATACGACAGCTTCGCCGAGGGCCAAGTTAAATCCATAGTTGTCGCCATTGGCCCACCGCACTTGGTAGAGTGCATATCCAAGAAGTGCGATGAATCCGGGATATCGGAAATTGTGCAAGCGGGTGCTCAGTGCCGCAGTCAACACCCC
>JAYWAR010000038.1:0-7147 GCA_043782285.1 Akkermansiaceae bacterium
CTCGTGGGATGGCATCGTCGGCACCTCCGCCTACTATCGCTATCAGCACGTATTCGCCACCGCATCGGTTCAGTATTCATTGCGCACGGAGGGAGATTACGACTACCGCTATGCCAACGCCCTAGCGTGGGAAAGCGGCATCGGCATATATCTTTTACTAACGGATAACTACACCCTAGCACTGGAGTTGCTGGCTTCCGGCGACTACAAGCGAACCGATACCTTCCAAGGCGAGGCCGCAGCCGATACTGCGATCAACGCAGTTTACCTCGGTCCCAAACTCGTCGGCACTTGGAAAACCAAACTAGCCGCCGACCTCGGCGTGGAGATACCAGTTAGGATTCAAAACAGCGCCTTCCAAACGGTGCCTAACGTCCGGGTCCGGGCGGGTTTTACTTGGCGGTTCTGAGCTCCTCTGCCGATTAACAAAAACCTTTGGCCAGAAGGAACCGCCAAGGGTTTTCTTGTCGGTGGACTGCGGGTGTCAGGCTTGGTGAGTGTGACGCGGATCGTTCTCATGGAGCGGACATTTCGTCGGGAAGACCAGCATCGAACCGCTTGGAATACTGGTCCCACACCGTCAGCCATACGCCTCTAATACGGCGGCATTCAGCTCGGCCGGGATCTGTTGAAGCATCGAGACCAAGCTCTTGTCACCACGTCGTCCACTCCTCATGGTCCTCGGGTGCTTGCCAAATTGTGGTTTCTCTTCTTCATGCCTGGGCTCCCCATCGCCGGGCTTCTCTCTTGGATGTGGTGGTGGAGAAAGCGGCGCGACCAGCGCAGCAAGCGCCCCTTCCTCCAAATGCCGCGCCCGCCCGGCTGGAGCTTGCAGTCCCGCACTGAGGATCTCATGTCGGATTTCATGCTGAACACCATGATGATCGCTCTCCTCGGGGGCATCGCCTGGGCGTTTTACGTCGCCCAAGGCAACCTGCTCACTTCGCTGCTCATTGCCGTCCCCGGCTCCGCCATCTTCCTCTACCTCGCCCGGAAGAATCTGCTCTGCTATGCAAATCACCGCCTCGGCCTCCTCGGCGAACAAGTCGTGGGCGGCGTCTTGGACCGGCTTTCCTCACCGACCACCCATGTCTTCCACGATCTTGAAATCAAGCAACCGGGAAGAAAGCCTTGGAACATCGACCACATCGTCGTCACAACCACCGGCGTTTCGCTGATCGAGACCAAGGCCCGGCGCAAACAGGTGGGAGAAAGTGCCGACGGCCAAAAAGGTCACAAACTGGTCTTCGATGGCAAACAACTGATCTTCCCAAGCCCAATGCGACCGGACCGCCACGGCCTCAAACAAGCCGCGAGAAACGCCGAATGGCTCTCCGCCAAACTCTCCCAACTCAATGGCACCCCAGTCCCCGTCTCCCCCGCGCTAGTCTTTCCCGGCTGGTTCATCGACCGCAAGGCCAAGGGCGATGTCTCCGTGCTCAACGAGAAGGAAATCGAAAGCTTCCTCGGCCGCCGTGGCGAAATCCTATCGCCCGAGCGCCTCCGCGCCATCTGCGGCCAGTTGCAGGATTTGTCGAAGGTGGAGTTCGGGTGAAGATGAATCCATTAAAGAAAAGCCCAGTCGTATACCTTAGCTGACTTCTGAACCGAATCACATTCACAATCATTTATGTAGCCAACCCAAATACAACCCTGGCGCACAAATAACTCCAAACAATATTTGCATATGAAATTATTTTTTGACACAATGATATATTTGCAATATCGAAGCATCGAAGAGCTAGATATTGCCAAAATATTTGGCCCGTATCCTCATACAATATTAATACCTAGAATTACAATTCGGGAGCTAGATAAACATAAAAATGGAGAATCCAACAGACTCAAAAAGCGCGCTGAAAGAGTTCTGAAACAAATCAAACGTTGGACCAGTGGAAACACTATTCGACCTGGTTTGACCGCTGAATATTGGCCAACTTTGCCCCAAGTAGATTTTGGATCCCTTGGTCTTAATCCCGATTGGAATGACGACCTCTTGATAGCTTCAATTCTACAATACAAATCTGAATATCCGAACGAAATTGTTACTCTTGTAACACAGGACTCTGGACCTGCGTTGACTGCCTCACATCTGGATATAAGTGTTCAAGATTTCCCTGAGGAATGGAAGCTGCCGGCCGAAGAAAATTCATTGGAAAAGGAAAATCGTGAACTGATCAAAAAGATAGCTACAATAGAGAACGCATTCCCGAAACTCGTCATTTCTTTTGAAGATACTCCTCGCCTCTCAAATAAAAAATTCAAACTACCGCCCCGCCCTCCTACCGATCGATTTCAAATAGATCGCATTATAAATTCCATTCGGAAGAAATGGCCGGAGCAGTCTCCACCAAAGAAAGGCAACAATTCACAACTTCCACATTGGGTTACCTTGAATAGCTTGAATAGCATTGATGCGATTGCTCCAGGCGAGTATGAACGATACAATCGGGATATCACTCGCTATTTGAATGAATACGAGCAATACCTTGTGAATTTGTGTGACAGTGAGGAATCAGAATTCCGAAAAATTAGTTTTCAGATTGTAATAGAAAACATTGGGAATTCACCAGCTGAAGATTTGGATATCCGTCTTCACTTTCCCAATGGGCTTAGACTCTTTGAAGAAGATGATCTGCCGCCACTCCCTGAACAACCGCAACCACCTACAAAACCGCGAACCGCCATAGACATCCTTATGCAGAGCAGCAGATTTCCAACAGATATATATCGAATTATTTCTAAAGAAAACAGTCACTTAAAATTAAGCTCGTCTTCGATTAATGGAGTGAACAACTATGAGGATAATTTTGGCAAAATCAAACACGGGGATAAGATATTCCTACCAAGGCTTGTCATAATTTTCGACTCATTCGAATCGGCGACCTCACTCAGCTGCCAGTATTCTTTACGTCCAGCTAACTTACCTCAAGCTATCAAAGGCGATATGCACTTTGTTATCGAATAAATAGGATTTCAAATTGTGATGGATATCACATTTCCCCCAATCCCCGCAACGTCTCCAGAATCTCCACCACTTGCTGGCCACGTTTCGCGGATTTCTTGCCGAAGCAGGCGGCGATGGCTTCCGCATCCGGGCCGTGGATGGGAAGGAGTTTCTGGATGGCGGCGAATTGCGCGGAAATGCTGTCCGGCCATGGGAGGGCGGCGGCGGGTGTTGCGGCTTTCGGAAGCTTGGGAGTTTCGGTGCCGGGGAGTGATAGGGTGGCGGCGAGTTGGCCGGCGGGGTTCTGATAGTCCGGGCGGAGGTAGCGGATGAGGCCGCGCTTTTCCTCTGCCGCGCGCTCGTGGTTGAGGGCGACGAGGCGGGTGAGGAGTTCTTCACAAGGAGAGCGGGTGTCTCGCCCACATTCTTTTTCTCCACTTGTGGGCAAGATGCCTACTCTCCTTGAAAGATCACTCCAGCCATACGCTTCTAACACGGCGGCATCCAACTCGTCGTGGATCTGTTGGAGAATTGAGACCAAGCCCTTGTCATGGATCGCCTTTTCCTTGGCGGTCAGCGGGGTGCCGGCGCGGACGGCTTCGAGCACGTTGTACAGGCCGGTGAGCGTGAGGTCTGGGTGAAGCGCTTGTTGCTTCTTGCGGTGCGCGTCGAACTCGTAAATGGGGGTTTTTGCTAAGCCGCTTCGTCGTCGAGAAAATCATTGAGTTCTTGAAGGTATTGACTCGATGGCCAAAGATTTTCGTTTGTGGGCAAACGTTCTCTTGGGATTGGTCCCACGATTGCGTCGAATGAGGCAATGTCGAAATGTGCGTTTGCGGCTGCGAGACGAACAGGTGAAGGGATAGAGATAACGTAAATATGCTCCGCCTCGTCGAAGGTCAACCGGAACAGCCCTTCATCAAATGCCCAATGACACTGCTTATTCAAGCAAAGACCATTCTTTGCTGCGTCGAGATCATAACGACTCCAAGGCAGAATGTGCGCCGCATCAACGCCGGCCGTGGATGTGGCTTCAGTCCTTGGAAGCTTTTGGCCCGAAAATAAACAACGCGAGTCGTAAGCCTCTCGCACCTTTTTGCGGAACTTTAACGCTGACCCTCCACGGATTGTGGCAAGCCGCCATTTCCTGACACGATCTATCCGCGCTGCCGCTGGATTAACGTGAACTTCCTCTGCGAAATCTTCATCGGCAATTTTTGCTGATAGGTCGCCGATGGATGGTGCATTGAGTGGACCAAGCGCAAACTGGGACTCAAGAATTGGCAACATATCGCCGGCTGGTTTGCCCAAGGTTACATACAATCCATTGAAGGCGTGAATTAAGTCATTTTGGGTAGAAAAAGCGGAGGTGAAAGCATGAGCGTGCGTTTGCACCGCTACCGCAATAGGACTCGTTTTGACGGCGGCAGCCATCCAAACTCGCATCACCCGCGCCATGCGCTCGGCGAAACTAACGTCAATACGTCTGTCATCGCCATTTTCTAATCGCACTGTTATCGGACATAGGAGCACGCTATTGGTTCGCAGTGCCACGTCAATTCGAACCGTTTGAACAACGAATTGTTGCCACTGTAGCAAGTTCATTCCATGAGTTTGGTCTCTCTCGCGGCGGGGTCTTGGAAGCATCATTGCGGCAGTGATGAGAGACGCGGGATGCGCATATCGTGTAATTGGCGTTAGCCGGATGCGCGGCTTACCGTCTTTTAGTATGCAATTGCTGTGAGCGTTGATTGTGACTCCGGGCAGAATCTCAATAAACATAGGCAATCCAAAAAGGTGCTTAATAGTTACTTCGCCTTGGCGACCGGCCAGCTCGTATTCGCCACGCCCCCCGCTCGGACGTAGTGCAATGTTCACGAGATGACCTCTTTTCTGATAGAGAGATAACTATGGATGCGGTGGGCTAGCCATTCCGCGACGGGCGGTGTTACCGCGTTGCCCAATGCATGGTAGCGCAATGAGTCAATGTCGGCTTCGCGCAATTTGCCTGAGGGGGGAATTGTCCAACCATCAGGAAATCCCATCACGCCTTCACACTCTTTTGGCGTAAGCCTGCGGACTTGTCCTTTTGTTGGATATTGGACGTAGGTGCGACTCCAGTCGGTTCCTGTGTGTCGGGCAGAGCATGCGTAGAGACAGTAGGCGATGGACTGATAGACTGGTCCATCTCCATCATTTTCTCCAATGCTCGTCTTAAATGGAGAAAGAGAGGTCTTCCCATTTGGTTTGCTCGTCTCAACATCCCCTTCGCCGCGTTCGGCCCCAAAAAGTATTTGTCCGGGACCGTCGATGTCTCGATGACACCCAACAATGTAGACTCTTTGGCGTGACTGGGGGACTCCGAAGTTTTTGCTGTTAAGCACACGCCAGCCGATAGAATACCCGAATTCGGCCAACGTCCCGAGGACGGTGCTGAAATCTCGTCCACGGTGTGAGCTAAGAAGACCTGCAACGTTTTCGAGCAGGATAACTCGGGGGCGTGCCTCTCCAACGAGGCGAGCAAAGTCATGAAAGAGTCCAGATCGTTTCCCTTTAAGTCCAGCTCTCGCGCCCATTCGCGCCAACGAGACATCTTGGCAAGGGAACCCTCCGGCCCAAACGTCGGAAAAAGGTATGGTTGCTGTGGTGAGGTCTTTAATATTTTCATGGCATGGTATTTCTGGCCAACGGTGCTTTAGAATGCAGCGGCAGAATTTGTCGAGTTCGCACTGAAAGGTGATCTCAAAACCAGCGCGTTCCAAACCTAGGTCGAAACCACCAATTCCGCTAAAAAGCGAAGCAGCGCGTAGCGGTGGCCCGGTTGCGGGTGGCTTGTCTAGCTTGGCATTCTTCGAAAGTTCTTTGAAATTTTTAGGGGCGCTCAACGGCATTGGGGTGAGTTCTTTTAGTGTTTCCTGCTCCCTTGGCAAGACCGATGCGCCACCGACGGGGGACGGTCCAAGCGTGATAGATTCGGAACGAGGCGGGGTTGGAAAGCGTTCGTAATGACCGCCGGTGCCGGAGAACTCGGCGTAGAGGTCGATGCTGTGGCCGACATCGCAGACGATGAGAAACGGCGGGTGGCCTTCCGACGCGGGCAGCGCGGTGATGTATTTGCGGGCTTGGTTGTAGGCGCGCTGGAGCACCTTGTCGAAGACGGCAGTGCCGCGCTTGCCGTGGCCGGATTTGTTGATGGCCTTGTTAGGAATGAAGTCGAGAAGGGTGCCTTCCTTGGCGGCTTTAGAAAAGGTGCCCTGTTTGGTTTCCGATAGCAGGCAGGCGGACTTGTAGAGATCGATGAAGCCGGTGGAAGTGCTGTGATGTGGGCATTTCTGACTGCGTCTCCACGAAAGATAACAGGTAGGCAAGAATACCTACATCACTTGGAGGATCGCGACGCGGCGGATGGGAAGATAAAGAACTCCGCGCCGCATGGAACAGAGCTTCCATCCGCCGCTGGCGGCAGCAGAGCTTCCCCCACCCCACCGTTAGAAAATCGGTGAGTTGGGGAAAAACACTCGCTGGATCGCCCAACTGAGGCCGGCGAGGGCGACGAATGCGGAGCCGAGGGTTTGCAGTTGCAGCGTCCATTTCCTGAGCGGCCAGAGGATAATGAAAGCGGCGGCGAGGACGGTGAGTTGCGCCAGCTCGACACCGACGTTGAAGCCTAACAACGGTCCCGTGAGTTGCGAGCGAGGCACGCCGTTCATTTTGTCGCCGATGGAACTCGCGAAGCCGAGACCATGGATGAGGCCGAAACAAAAAATCAGGATCAGCCGCTGCTTGCCGAGCTTGTGGGTGAGCAAATTTTCCACGCCGATCCAAGCGATGCTGATGGCGATGAGCACTTCCACCGGGCGGGTGATGCCCCACAATTTCGCGGGGATGTGGACCACGGCGAAAACTGCTAGAGCTAGGGTGATCGAGTGGGCAAGCGTAAATAACAGCGACTGGCCCATCAGCGGTTTCCACTTGGGGACTAACAAGAATAGCCCGAGGATAAAGAGAATGTGGTCCCGGCCGTCGGGCAGGACGTGGCGAAATCCGAGCTGCACCCAGCCGCCGGTGACAGGCTGCTCGACGGGTGCGGATTTCCCGCTGGGCGTTTGTTTCAAGAGCATCAGGCTACCGCCGGGCAGCGTGCTGACGACGTTCGCATCCTCGCCTTCCTCAGTTAGAATGATGAGTTCCGTCTCCTGC
>JAYWAR010000039.1:0-2574 GCA_043782285.1 Akkermansiaceae bacterium
CGATGACGATGAACAAAATTTTCGCAGTCGGTATGCTGCGTTTTCAAGTTTTACACAAGCGGTGATCGAACACTACCGACACTTGGGTTGTCTTTATTCTTGCGATGCAACGGCAGCTCAAGATCAAGTGGCGGCGCAGTTGCTACAATTTTTTCCGGCTTGTTCTGTTTGAAAGATTCATTTGTCCATTTTTGTTTTAATCTCGTGTCTCGCTCAACCCGCATTCCTATCAAATCGCCGCGTGAAATTGATTTCATGCGTAAGGCTGGTGCCATTGCTTCAACCATTCTACAGGCGCTTGCCAAAGAGGTGAGTCCGGGGCGCACCACGGGTGAAATTGACCAATTGGCGGCTGAAATGATGCGCCAGCATGATTGCAAAAGTGCGTTTCTCGGGTATCGCGGATTTCCCGGTTATACCTGCATTTCGATCAACGAAGAAGTGGTCCATGGCATCGGCGGACCGCGTAAAATTTTACCGGGAGACATCGTCAAGATTGATGTCGGGATTGTGAAAAGTGGCTTCATTGGCGACAATGCGACCACCGTGGCAGCGGGGGATATTCCGCTTGCGACCAAACTTTTGTTAGCTGTGACGGAGCAATCATTATTTGAAGCGATCGGTCATGCGCGTGCAGGTAGGAAACTCGCAGATCTTTGTGGCTCGGTGGAAGAATTTGCCAAGCCCCATGGTTTTACGATTGTTCGTGAGTTTGTAGGACACGGAGTGGGGCGGCGTTTGCATGAGGAGCCTCAGGTTCCTAACTATCGTCCTCGCGGTAAGTCTCCGACCTTGATGCCGGGCATGACGCTTGCGATTGAACCGATGGTGAATGCGGGGGGCGCGGCGGTGCGGATTTTGGATGACGGCTGGACCGTGATTACCGAGGACCGCAAACCTTCGGCTCATTTCGAGCATACTGTTTTAATTACCGCGGGAGACCCGGAAATTCTAACTTGGCGGCCGCGTGAGGCATTGCCGGAAATGTTAGGCTTGGCGCCTTGGTGAAGTCCGAGTGGCAAAATCTGCCACTCGATGCTTTGGCGGAAGTTTTCAGAATGGGCTTTCGTCGTCGAAATCGTCGTTGCCGCGGAGATCGGAAGGCGAGGGCTCGTTGCTGGATGAAGTGCTGCTTTGTCGGGATGATGATTCCCTTGGGGCGGCGGCTGCCCCTGCCGAGGCCCCGGCAGCTTGGATTTTCCAACAGGCTAAACTGACATAGTATTTGCCGTTATATTCGTTACCACGGAGGTCAAAGCTGACTTGGACGTCTTGGCCGAGCTGGTAAGGATCGAGTAGCGGGCACTTGTCCTTGACCACTTCAAACTTGAGGTCCTGTGGGTATTTGTCGGCGGCGGTGGTGACCACGAACTCACGTTTGGTGAAGCCACTCGGGAAGCTTTGAGTTGTCCCGATCCATTTCAGTTTACCTGCGGTTTCATACATGGCCGGACTATTTCAAACCGGACGGCGATGTCAAACGTGCATGGTGTTTTTGAAGGATGATCCCGCCGGTCACAGATTTTTTTATTTCGTTAGAGTAAGAGTTTAGTCCGCAGAGATGGGTTGAATTATTTCGATATGGGTGGTGGCAGCGTCACGGAGTGATTTGCGGAAATCGGCGGTGGCGCGGCGGCGTTTGAGTGCTTCGAGCGCGGCGAGAATTTCGGGTTTCGCTTGTTCATAGTCAGCGGGCTCAGCGGTTTTGCGAGCGGTGAGTTCTACCAAGTGCCAGCCAAGTGCGGTGTGGATCAGTTGTGGTTGATTGAGTGCTAACAAAAATAAAGCTGCTGCAAAATCGCTGGGCAGTCGGTCACGAGTCATCCAGCCAAGTTCGCCGCCACGGTCCTTGCTGGCGGAGTCCTCACTGAGTTGGCGGGCGAGAGTTGCGAAGTCTTGTTTTTTTGTGGTGAGCTCGGCCAGTGCGGTGGTGAGGGTTTGTTGTGCCTCGTCGGATGGGTGATCTAGAGTCGCAATGAAAATATGGCGTGCTTGAACTCGTTCCGGCAGCTTGATTGAGTTTGAATTGTCATGGAACCACTTGCGGGCTTCGTCGTCGGTGACTTGAATAGATTGGCTGATTCGCAGGGTTATGAGTTTTTCCTGTTGAATGTGCGCGCGGAGGCGATTTCGGAGATCTTGTGGGTTGGCAATCCCTTGAGACTTCATTGCCGCTTCAAGCGCGATTTTACTTTCGAAACGCTCGCCGAAGCGCTGCATGCGTTGCTGAATTTCTGCGTCGCTGACGGTGACTTGTGCGGCGTGAGTTTTGACTTCGATGCGGAGTAACTCGTGATCGATGAGTTCGTCGAGAGCGGTCTTGCGGACAATTTCGAGTTGGCGGAGACTGAGTGTGGCAGCGGATTTCCCTTCAATCCAGAGTTGTTGGTTGAGCGCGCGCTCAAGCTGGCTGCGGGTGATTGGCCGGCCGGAAACGCGGGCGACGTGATCTGCGGGTGATGGGCGCTGAGTTTGCAGGGTTCGATGAAGTACGCCGTCGAAAATTAAAAGATCTCCTATAAGATAGATGATAATTCCTCCAATAATGATGAGAGCGATACTTGATTTACGCAG
>JAYWAR010000040.1:0-7141 GCA_043782285.1 Akkermansiaceae bacterium
TTGCCGCGGCTGAAGGTATCTCTTCCGTTGAAATTCAGGGCCAACGATTGATGCTCCATCGCAACGGCGACTATATTCTCCTTGAAGGTCGCCGGTTTCCCCGCTTGCAATCCGCAAGTCCCCACGGGAAACTCACGGAAGCAGCAAGCCTGCTCCAAAACTTTTAATTTTTCCCAGCCACCTCATGAATTCGCGTCTTGCTCTGCCATTGGTAATTTTCGGCGTCGTCCTACCGGAACTTGGGCTTGCTGCGCAATCGGCAGTTCCACCGCAACAGTCACTGCCACTCGGCCCGATCGAGGTCAACGGCATCGCTGCCAAGGTCAACGGTCGGATCGTTACCAAAAACCAAGTATCCTTTATGTTGGCACCGGTTTACGCCCAACTGACCACCCAATTTCCGCGGCGTGGCCCACTCTTCGAAACCAAATTCAAAGAGAACAAAGCCAATATTATTCAAGAACTGGTGGATCGCCAAATCATCCTCGACGAGTTCAAGCAACTCGGAGCATCGATCAAACCTAACTTGATTGATGAAGAAATCAAACGCCAGATGCGAGAACTCTACAACGGCGACGAAGTGAAGTTCCGCGAGGAACTCAAGCGCAGCCGCCTAACGATGGAAGGCTACCGCGCGATGACTCGCGAAAAAATGGTGGTGCAAGCCATGCGTGCCCAACAATTTGCCGATGCGCCCCCACCACTGCCGAATGAAATCGAGAAAGAATATCACGAAATTAAAGCCATGCTGCGCGATGTAAGCAAGGACGTCATCACCTTCCAAAAGATCTTCATTCCCGCCTCAGATTCACAAAATCCACAAGCCACTCCAGACAGCCAACTCGCTCTGGCTGAAGATATTGCCAATCAACTCAGCCACGGCAAGAACTTCACTGAACTGGCCAAGAGCTACTCGAAAGATGCCTTCGCCGAGACCGGCGGCCTTCAGGAAAATGTCCCCCGCACCGATTTATCGCCCGAGTTTGCGGCGATCCTATTTGAAGCACCCCTGGCTAAAGTCACCGGCCCGCTGCGCGATCCGCAAGGTTTCACGCTGGTCAAGCCAATCAAAGTTGAGCTCGGACCCAATCCTCCACTCGACGACAAAACCCGCGAAATGATCGAGGAACGAGTCCGGCGCAAAAAAACCTCCGCGCAATACGAACGTTGGATCGAATCCAAACGCAAACGTGCGATCATCGAGATTAAAATGTGAGCCCCAATTTCAGCACGGGCAGTGACTCCCGCCGCCTAGATTATTTGAGCGATTCGACGGATCATCCCCTCAGGAAAAACCCATTAACCCGGAGTCATCTCCGTCGAATCGCCCTGTCTTACGACATCCGTAAATTAGCATCCCGCGTGCCAAGTGTCATCTGAGAATTTGAAAGATGCGGTAACGATTTCGTCACCTCATTTAATGGGTGCTTCAATCTGACGTTCTGGCAGAATTCGATTAATTCACCTAATTCGCCCATCTCAACGGTAAGTTGCTGGTGACACAGCCATGATTTCGAACGGCTGCACCCGCGTCAGCGAACGAGGCACCGCTCCTGAGCAAACTCGCTCGAACGGCCGCAATCCGCCGGGTGCTTAAATTTTCGCATGTCACATTTCATCAAAATACTGCCGTAATTCGCGCTAGCAATTCCAGCAGATTTCCAGCTAGTTTCGCTCCAGATGATGTTTGTAACGTCGTTTTTCAGTTCTTACCTCAACCAACCATTCCATGAATTTATTTCCTTGTGAAGCGGTGTCCTACGAAGGACCCCAATCGAAAAACCCCCTCTCATTCAAGCACTACAATGCCTCCGAAGTGGTAGCCGGCAAAACTATGAGCGAGTGGTTTCGTTTCGGTTGCGCTTATTGGCACACCATGCGTGGCACCGGCTCTGATCCTTTCGGTGCCGGCACCGCCGCCCACCCTTGGGATGATGGCTCGAACTCAATCGCCAACGCCCAAAACCGCGCCCGGGTGTTCTTTAACTTCATGGAAAAAGTCGGCCTCGATTACTATTGCTTCCATGACCGCGACGTCGCTCCGGAAATGGGCAACCTCGCCGAATCGAACAAGGCGCTCGATGCCGTCGCCGACGTGCTCGAAGAAGAGCAGAAACGCACCGGTAAAAAACTGCTGTGGGGCACCGCTTGCCTATTTTCCCACCCCCGCTACCAGCAAGGTGCCGCCACCAGCCCCAACGCCCAAGTTTACGCCTATGCTGCCGCTCAAGTGAAAAAAGCGATGGAAGTGACCCATCGCCTCGGCGGTGAAGGCTACACCTTCTGGGGTGGCCGCGAGGGCTACTCGACGCTGCTCAACACCAACATGAAGCGCGAACTCGACCACCTCGCCCGCTTCCTCCACATGGCCGTCGATTATAAAAAAGAAATCGGCTTCACCGGCCAATTTTACATCGAGCCCAAGCCGCAAGAGCCGACCACCCACCAATACGATTCGGACTCGGCCGCGTGCCTCAATTTCCTCCGCGAATATGACCTCTTGGAACATTTCAAGCTCAACATCGAAACCAACCACGCCACTCTCGCGGGCCACACCATGGAGCACGAGCTCACCGTCGCCTTCGAAGCCGGGGCACTCGGCAGCATCGATGCCAACATGGGCACACCCAACGTCGGCTGGGATACCGACCAGTTTCCAACCGACCTTTATTTGACCACTCACACCATGTTGGTCTTGATGAAAATGGGCGGCTTCACCACGGGCGGCCTCAACTTCGACGCCAAGCGCCGCCGCGAATCGTGGGAGCCCGTTGACTTGGTCCACGCTCACATCGTCGGTATGGATGCTTTCGCCCGTGGCCTCAAAACCGCCGCCGCGATCCGCGCCGACGGCCGACTCGAGCGCTTCATCGTCGAGCGCTACAGCACCTTCGACAGCGGCATCGGAGCGCAGGCCGAAGCCGGTAAAACCAGCCTCGCCGATCTCGAAAAATACGCGCTGGCAAATGGCGAACCGATGGTCGCCAGCGGCCGCCAAGAAATGATCGAAGGACTCTTCAACGAGTTCATCTAAGCCTCAGCGCTTCACGAAATTCATTGAAGTTTCCACTCCACAGCCGCCGCCTACAAATCAGGTGGCGGCTTATTTTTAGCCACCGCCAGCGTGGTGCAGAGCGGGTTCAGAACGCTCAATTTGATGAGCTCGCCGATCAAAAATCGTTGGGGATCTGTAAATTCAGCGCCGGGTTTTAAACGGATTCCGCGCCGCGTTGTCTTCCCGTCCTTGCACCCGTCACCTGCTCCATGTTTGTTTTGCCGCAGTTGCAGCTGACATCTTGGTTTTTTCAGCCACTTTTTTTCAACTTTAACCTTCAGGATTTTCGCCATCATGTTCTTTCTCACCACTGCTATCGACTACACCAACGGCTCACCCCATATCGGCCATGCCTACGAAAAAGTGCTTGCCGACGTCATCACCCGCTACCGCAGACTCTGCGGCGATGAGGCGTATTTCCTCACCGGCGTCGATCAGCACGGCCAAAAAGTCCAACAAACCGCCGAAAAAGAAGGGATCTCCCCCGCCGAATTCGTCACCCGCACCACCCGCAAGTTTTCAGCACTCTGGGAGAAGCTCGACGTCAAATACGACGGCTGGGCCGAGACCATCGACCAACGCCACAAGAGTTGCGTCCGCGCCATCCTCACCGAACTCAAACAACAAGGCCAACTCTACAAAAAGGCCCACTCCGGATTTTACTCGGTTCGACAAGAACAATTTCTCCAAGAACGCGACCGCAATGAGGCCGGAAACTTCGGTCCCGAGTGGGGCGAGGTGGTCGAAATCGAAGAAGAAAATTGGTATTTCAAACTCAGCGAGCACACCGACTGGCTTAAAGAATTCATCGAAAACCATTCGGAAATCATCATCCCCACCTTCCGAAAAGCCGAACTGCTCAACGCTTTAGAAAAAAATTCTGGCATTGATCTATGCATTTCTCGGCCCAAAGAACGCCTTCAGTGGGGGATTGAACTCCCCTTCGATGAAAATTATGTCACCTACGTTTGGTTCGACGCGCTGATCAACTACGTCTCCTTCGCCGGCTATCAAGCTGCACCCGACGCCGACCTACCGGATTTCACCACCCTCTGGCCCGCTGACAGCCGCCCGGTGCACATCATCGGCAAAGATATCTTGATCCCCGCCCACGGCATTTACTGGCTCTGTATGCTCCACGCTATGGGCTTTAGCGACGCCCAAATGCCCCGCTTGCTGGTCCACGGCTGGTGGAATATCCGCGGCGAAAAAATGGCCAAGTCCACCGGTAACGTCATCGATCCAAACGAACTCGCTGACAAATTCGGAGTCGAGGCACTCCGCTACTACCTCGTCCGCGACATCGTCACCGGTAAGGATTCAGACTTCGATATGGACCGACTGATCATGCTCTACAACACCGAGCTGGCCAACGAACTCGGCAACCTCTGCAACCGCGCCCTCAACATGAGCCAACGCTTCACCGGCGGCTTGCTCCACTTGGGCGGCCCGCTTACCGCAGACGATACCGCTCTCCAAGCCTCCCTCACCGAGTCAATCGCCGCCTATCAAATCGCGATGAATGACTTCGACATCGCCAAAGGCCTCGAAGCCCTCAGCCGCCACGTCGTCCACTGCAACCAATATGCCGAGCGGATGAAACCCTGGGAACTGAACAAAAACCCCGAAAACCAACCGCGCCTCGCCACCGTTCTCTATCACCTCGCCGAAAGCGTCGCCCACGCCGCCGTCCTGCTCTCACCCATTCTGCCAGATGCCGCCGCGAAACTCGCCGCTCAACTCAACCTGCCATCGCTAAGCCACCTGAAACTCGCTGACCTGCACTGGGGCTTGCTCCCCGACGCGCATCTTATCGGCACCCCCTTACCCATTTTCCCACGGATCCTCATCGAAAAAGCCTAGTCGCCAAAGGTATGTCCTCGCTTCGTCGCGAAAACCGCCTAATCGCGATCAGCGGAAACGGGGATTGACTCCCGAAACTAACGATTATTTGCAAAAAAATTCTGCCAATATCGCGAAATCAATCCCCTGAGAGTTAAGCTCCATTTGATCAGTTTGGCAGACATCGTAGCCTTCAACCTTATCAAGAAACCCAAATTATTTCACTGGTTGAACAAATTGATTTCAGATAAAGAATTTGTATTCATTCATCCCATCTTCATCCTATGGCTGCACCCGGCGAACACATCCACCACATCAAGATCCGCTCGACGCAACTGGAAATGCCGTCTGCCGGAAGCTCCCACCGCGATGATGACTACGACCGCAAACTCCAAGCGGCACAGGAAGAGCTCGACCGGATTCAATTGCAGCGCGAAGAACTTGAACGCAAAAAAAGTGAACTCGAGGCACTCACCGGTCGCAAGCGTGAGTTCCTCTCGCTCCAAGTTGAGCTCACCGAAAAGTTTACCTCCGCGCTGACACTCATCGACCGCGGTTTATTCGAGATCCGCCAAGAGGCAGATGATCTCCAGCAGTGCCGAGTTTGCTTCGCCTCCCATCTCGACAAAATCGAGAAGTTCAATCCCGAGAGCTGGAGCCGGGATCATCTTTCCGATAAGCTCGAAAAAGCCTCGATCGCTATCGACATCGCCACCGATGAATATGACCAAGCCGCCGCCCACTTTGAAGGTAGCCGCAGCGGCGTGATCTTTGGAAGCACCTCAAAGCGTGGACGGCTCGCCAACCGCAGTCACGTTAGCAGCGAGTTCATGGTCAACCTCCGTAACGGTTTCGCCTTCAATCTTCCAATTGTTGTCCTCGGCGGTTTCGCCCTTTTTATTTACCTGATCAAATAAAACCTCTTCCCCATGAGCCGCAGCCCCCTCCTCAAAGAAGATTTGGAATTGAAGCAACTCTGTGCCGCCGAGCAGCAGTTACTTCTCCGGCAGCAACAATGCGCGGATCTTCCCAGAAAGCTGGCTCAGGAACAAAAAGATCGGGAATGCACGATGCCGCCACTTGCTGAAATTGAAGACCGGCGACGCATGAAGGAACACCACCAGCTCGTTTCACGCGGTGAAGTGACCAACATTTTACGCGACCAAAACCGGAGTATTGTTTTATTGCTGCTGATTTTAGCCGCCACCAGCTCGTTGATCTGGTGGGGTATGAAATTGATGCAAGGCTGAATCTCACCGCCACCCCTCAACGGTCTGAATCCGACTCAGACGCCGTGCCTTTCAGCCGGGCTTCAAGCTCAGTCCATTGACTGCGACTGACGATGTACCCGACACAAGCATCTTTGCCACATCGACATGGATGGTCTTCATAACAATCGACATCAAAACCGTAGTCGAATGTCAGCTCATCCCCCGCCTGAATCTCGGTCAGCGCATGAATGAAAATTTTCCGACCCTCGATCCAGGCTTCACAATTGGGTTCACAGGAATGGTTGATCAATCGAGCGGTGTTCCACGGCACATCCCCGTCGATGTCGTATTTCCGCGAAAGCGTAAATATATAAACTGCCGGGCCTCCGGTCTCTTTCGATTGATCCTGCAGCAAGCTCCCGCGACGATCACTTTCTTGTTTGTCGATCAATTCACCCACATACTCGATGATCTTGGTTCCTTGAGCAATCCAATCCGTCGCATAAACCCCGCGACCGTGGATCTCCGAACCGCGAACCTCGCAATAGCCACTCTGACCACGAGTCCACAGCTCAATCAGCTTGCGGTGTAACTCTTTTTGTTTTGAAAAAAGCTTCTTTTTTAAGGCCATAGCAGAAATTTTAATGAGCCTCGTGCCGCGTCAACTGTGGCAACTGGAGGTCTTGCGGCAAGGTGAAATAAAGCTCTCGCAAGTCATTTACCGACAACCCTGAGCCATCAATAAAAGTCCAATTATTTTTGCCCTTTTCGCAAATGGCAACTTGAAACCCGATGTTTTCGATTACCCGCGGTTTGATTTCACCCGCAATCATGATCCGAAATTTAGTCGCTGTAGGAATCAAAACCAGCCAGGTCTTGAAAATCAAATTTTCAATGAGCTCCCCATTTACGATTTCCTCCTTTTTGCCCGGATCAACCTCAAACGATCTGGGTTGCCCCTGTGGTTTAAAAGAAATCATACTCACCCCCTGCTGCAACATCTCGCGAGCCACGGCGGCGAGCTTTTGCTCCA
>JAYWAR010000041.1:0-7125 GCA_043782285.1 Akkermansiaceae bacterium
TTTCAACCAGATGTATCTCACAATCACCGGCGGTACCGTGGTGAATATATTGATAAAATGTAATGCCGATGCCTGAGGTTAAATTCAATTCAGTCCGATCGGGGGAAGTGCTATGTGTGAGACTATAAGTTGTGAACTCCTTGTTAGCTCGGACACCCTTGGCCTCCGGTTCCAATCTTCCCTTCCAGATATTGGAGACGACCCAACAATATTGCAGGCCGAGTTTCGTTTGCTCTGGGTCTCCGAAACGATCTCCCTTTTTCATCGATGTCTGGAAAATAATTTCACCACCATCGCTAAGATCTATGGGCAATTTAGCCGTCGATTTGATCTTGGCAAAGTTTTTACAGGCGTCGGAGACTCGGATGAATTCGTGATCTCTGATCAGAACAAACATGACATCCGCACGCGCCCGGCCTTCCTGATACCATTTCAAGTCGGTTGGACAGCCTTTCAACAGTGCGGCCTTGAAGTCCTTACCTTCCACGGTGTCCACCACTTCGGATTTCCATCCGGTGATTTTCTTTTCCAAAACCTCACCGTCTTTGACGAATTTCACGGTGCCATCGTATAGCCAGTAGCGTCCTTTGACGAAGGGAAAGAGCCCCATATCAGAACGATCTTGAGCGGCCGCAGTGAGGACGAAGGCAAAGAAGCCGAGAAAAAATCGAATTTTCATAAAGGAACTGAATACGATACTACGACCATCATGTTTCACAAAAAATCTGTGGCTAATTTCCACAAATTTTCATGCCATATTTTTTATATATATCATGAGTGAGATGTAACTTCTCATGCAAACGAAAAAGCCGGATGGGGCGAACCCGTCCGGCTTTTTGTAAGAACTCGTGGCGACCAATGATCGCCACTCCGTTTAGTCTTCCTGACCTGGGCTCCAGTCTTCGGAGGCAGCAGCAGCGAGGTTGAACGCTTGCTCAAGGCCCACCATCTCGGAAGATGGACGGAGGCTTTCGAAGCTGGCGCTTTCCTTCTTCAACTGCTCGTCAGAGTAACCGACAGCCTTGATCGAAAGTCCGATGCGACGCTCGACCTTGTCGACCTTGATGACCCGGGCTTCGATCTCTTCGCCAACCTTGATGATGTCTTTGACCTTCTCCACATGGTCTTCGCTGAGTTGCGAGATGTGGATGAGGCCGTCGATGTCACCGTCCAGGCTGATGAAGGCACCAAAGGAAGCGATCTTAGCGACCGTACCCTTGACCAGATCACCGACCTTGAAGCGGTTGTCGATGAGGCTCCATGGGTCGCCTTCGGTTTGCTTGATACCGAGCGAAACACGTTGGTTGCCTTTGTCGATGGCGAGCACGATCGCTTCCACTTCGTCGTTCTTTTTGAGAACTTCGGATGGGTGGTTGATCTTGCGGGTCCAGGACATGTCCGAGACGTGAATCATGCCATCAATGCCTTCTTCGAGTTCCACAAACGCACCATAAGCGGTGAGGTTGCGGACCGGGCCCTTGATGGTTGCGCCAACTGGGTAGCGGAGTTCGATTTGATCCCACGGATTCGAATCGAGCTGGCGGACACCGAGCGAGATTTTCTGCTCTTCGATGCTGATGCCAAGAACCACTGCTGAGATTTCCTGGCCAATTTCGAGCACGTCGGATGGACGAGTGATGCGTTTGACCCAGCTGAGCTCAGAAACGTGGACCAGTCCTTCGACACCGCGTTCGATTTCGATAAAAGCACCGTAAGGCAAGAGCTTGGTAACGCGACCCTTGACGTTGTGACCGATCGGATATTTCCGCTCGATGTCTTCCCACGGATTGTCGGACATTTGCTTAAGGCCAAGCGAAACGCGTTCCTTCTCGCGATCGACGTCGAGGATGATAACGTCCACCGATTGTGCGATGTGCAGCAATTCGGAAGGATGGTTGATGCGACCCCACGACATGTCGGTGATGTGGAGCAGACCGTCCATCCCTTGGAGATCGACGAAAGCGCCGAAATCCGTGATGTTCTTGATTGCACCAGTGACTTTATCGCCGATCTTGACCGACTGAAGGAAGGTTTGACGGAGTTCGGAGCGCTCGGCTTCGATGACTTCGCGACGGGAAAGCACGATATTCTTGCGCTCGTCGTTGACTTTGACGATTTTGAATTCGTAAATGTTGCCGACGTATTCGTTGAGATCCTTCGGTGGAATGATGTCCACTTGTGAGCCGGGAAGGAACGCTTCGACACCGACATTGACGGTGAGGCCGCCTTTGACGACTGCCTTGACCTTGCCGCGGACGAGACCGCCATCTTGGAAAACTTTGACGATTTTTTCCCAGTTTTGTTTATGGGCAGCCTTTTCTTTCGAGAGAACGACCATGCCCTCATCGTTTTCAAGGCGTTCAAGGAGCACTTCGATTTCGTCGCCGATTTCGATTTCTTCATCCTCGAACTCGTTCGAGGGGATGGCTCCTTCGGATTTGTAGCCGATATCAACGAGAACGACTTGAGGACGGATTTCGAGAATCGTGCCTTTGACGATCGATCCTTCGCGGAATTCGCGAAACTTGGAGTCGATGAGGTCGTTCAGTTCTTGGTTGGTGGGTTCCGCGCATGCGTAAGCCATAATGTAGTCTGGTTTGGGGTTGTGTTGTGGGTTCGTTTTCTTTCTAGAATTGCCCCGAGAAGTAAAACTGACAGGCACCGGGGCGCCAACCGCCTGTCAGTAGAAAGAAAAGCGAATGGCGAAACTAGCCCGCGAGCTGGGTATGGCAAGACCAAACGCAGGGAAAATCGGAGAGCATTTTTGCTCAGGCCCCCTTGACTTTCATCGCGGCAAAGCCCCCCACCACGATCACCGCGATAAGGATCACCAAATACAGGATAAAAATTGCGATCATCATGATTCCGAGAAACTTCCAGAATGAGCGCTGCTGACTCAGCGCATTCTCCAAGTCAGTCATACTGCTAGAAATTAACAAGGCACCAATGCCGCTCGCGTATTTCCACAACTTTAATGCCGGGTAAATGTAGATGAACGCGATCACAAAGTAGAAAATAATTATACCGTTGTTGGCCCACACCGGAAATGCTCCAGCTTGGTTATTTCTAAAAATAGCTTGTCCCGCTAAACCAAAGATCAGCGCGAAGAGCAGCACGAAGCCAGCCCCAATGAACATCAGCACCGACATCAGACGCACCCACGGCTTCGTCCCAGCCAACTGCCGGAGCACGCCTTGGGTAATTACGGAATCGGTGGAAGCGCTGACGGGAGGCGCAGGACTGGAGTAAGGATCGATTGACATCGGTCTGAAACCTAACAAACAAAAATCGCCTCAACAAGCGCTTTCACCGCCGCTCTAAACTCAGGGTTGATGAACTCTGCACTTCTCAGCAGCTCCCGGCTGGGTTCAAATCTGCACGTACGTCTGATGTCTGAAAATTTTTACCAACAAACCACTGCCGCACCGCCGACCCCCTTTGAGGTCTCGCTGCGGCCACCCGCGTTTTCCGAGTTTATTGGCCAAGAAAAGGTCAAGGACCGGCTGCTGCTGATGCTTGAAGCCGCCAAACAACGCGGCGACGTGCTCGACCATGTGCTGCTTTCTGGCCCGCCCGGCCTCGGCAAAACCACCCTCGCCAATCTCATCGCCCGCGCCGCCGGCACTCAGCTCCACACAACCTCCGGCCCGCAAATCGAAAAAGCTGGCGACCTCGCGGGAATTTTAACCAATATTCAAAAAGGTGATATTTTATTTATCGACGAGATCCACCGGCTGCACCCGGCAATCGAAGAATACCTTTATCCCGCGATGGAGGATTTCCGGCTAGATATTATCATCGACTCCGGGCCGTCGGCACGCTCGATCCAAATCAACCTCCCGCGCTTCACCCTGGTCGGCGCGACCACCCGCTCGGGGATGCTCACCGCCCCGCTGCGCTCGCGCTTCGGCCTCGCCAACCGCTTGGATTATTACACTCACGACGAACTTGCGCAAATTATCGAGCGCTCGGCCGGCTTACTCGAGGTGCCGATCGAACGCGACGGTGCGCTCGAAGTCGCCTCACGCTCGCGTGGCACACCGCGGGTCGCGAACGCGTTGCTGCGCTGGGTGCGAGACTTCGCGCAAGTCCGGGGCGAGGGCTTCATCGACCGTCAGATTGCCGACGCCGCACTGGCGATGATTGAGATCGACTCCCAGGGCCTCGATGAAATGGACAAGCGCTTGCTCGAGGTTCTGATTTACAAATTCAACGGTGGCCCGGTGGGGCTTAACTCGCTAGCCGTCGCAGTGGGCGAAGATGCGGCGACCATTGAGGAAGTTCACGAGCCGTTTTTAATCATGCAGGGTTTTCTGATGCGGACTCCACGTGGCCGCACCGCAATGCCCGCAGCCTATGAGAAAATCGGCGCACCCGCTCCCCCATCGCGCCCCGACGAGTCCAGCTTGTTCTGAATATGCGGAAAAGCTTTGTAACGCCGCTCGATGAGCGTCGAGGCTCATTGGACCGCGCGAAGCTCCCGTCCGCCAAACAAAAGCTTTGTAGGGTGTCAATCCCGTCAAACGGATCATTTTGGTCAATGCTGTCATCATGACTGCTACTGGCGATTTCGTTTCACGAGTCCACGCGGAAGGCTTGGTGAAGCAGGGATTTTTTCAAGGCCTTCAGCGCGGCGTTCTCGGGGGGAGATTGATCATGGCGGATTGTGGAATTTGGAGCGCGGTTCGGGCCGTGGGAGCGAAGATCCATCACAAGTTGGCTTCGCGGGCATCTTGATGGCTGACCCGGCTTGCTTTGTGGAAATGCTCCGGCTTAGGCTCTAGGACATGTTGAATCCGATTGTCTGTGCAACCATCGAGCGCTGCCGTGCCGCAGGCCTCCGCCGCACCAAGGCGCTGGAAGAGCTCGTGATTACGCTTCTAGAAAACCCGCGGCCAATGACTCTCTCCGAGCTCGCCAGTTCCAAACGGCTCAGCGATCAGTGTGACAAAGCGACGGTTTTCCGACTGCTGCGGCGACTCACCGAGCACGGCGTGGTCCGGCGACTCGGCCTGCATGAACGAGCAGCGTATTTCACCTTGCTGGTCCCGGGGAAACATCGCGACTACCTGATTTGCACCCGTTGCGGCAGCATCGAGCCGATCCAAGCCCCCTGCCCCGTCCATCAGCTCGAAGACGAAATCCGGGAAAAAACCGGCTTCAAAAACCTTTATCACGAGCTGGAGTTTTTCGGCGTTTGTCCGAAATGCGGGTGACCCAAATGTTGCAAGTCTCGTCCTGTGACCCGCACCGAAACGTTCAGCAGATTCGATGCCCCCGAAGACTCGCCGCTTTCAACAAGATCCGCTAAGCTCATGAATCATGATGACACCTTTGACCGCCGTGGCGTGATGCTCATGCTGGGCTCGGTATTTTTATTCGCAGTGAATACCTTGATGATCCGCGGGATCGCGCTGCACAGCCCAGCGGCGAGTGGTTGGATCGCGACTTTATTTCGAGGCGGAGTCGGCTTGCTGGTGGTCTTTGCATTTTTCAGCAAAGGTCGCGGACTCAACCCACAACGGCTATTTACCGGTCGCTTAATCACCATCCGTGGCATCGTCGGAGCCCTCAGCATTGCCGCATTTTATGTGACCATCGTCAAACTCGGGGCGGCTCGCGCGGTGATCCTGAATTTAACTTATCCCATCTTCGCCTCGGTGATCGCAGCATTTTGGCTGAAGGAAAAAATCAGTCGGGCAGCGATGGTGTGGATGCTCATCGGCTTCGGCGGCCTCGTGATTTTCCTCAGTGGCAACGGTCAATCCCTGCGGCCTTCCCGCTACGATTGGCTGGCGTTGATTGGAGCGGTCGGTGCCGGTTGGGTGGTCGTGATCATCCGTCGCTTAAGGCACGAAGAACACCCGGCAACGATTTATGCATCCCAAGCTTTTTACAGCCTGCTGATCGCCTCACCCGCAGTGGTAAAACTGCCGACACTGCCAGTTTCTGCCTGGCTGGGTCTCACTCTCGCGGCCGTGATCGTGACGGTCGCGCAGTTGATCATGACCCGGGCCTATCAATCGATGTCGGTCTCCCGTGGCTCATCGCTACAGACTTTATTGCCGCTAGTCACAGCGGTGGGCGGCTTTATTTGCTTCAATGAATCGTTCCACCCCCTCGAAATCACCGGTGCCTTGGTCACTCTATTTGCGACGTGGCGGGTGCTGAGCAGCCGCTGAGTCCAGCCACGGAACGCATCTCAACCGAAGGCTTTCAAAAAACCCACTTCGATGGCAAGCGGCTCAAAAGCATTGGTCTCCAAGGTCCGCCGCAACGAATCGAGTGCCTCCATCCGTTTGAGCAAGCGAACTTCCGTTTCCGCCGTAGCGATCGCCTGCAAAGCCGGTGCCGACTCGGGAAAATCTAGCCCACCACCACCGACTTTCATCCGGAGTAGATCGGCCATCCAGGCCATCAGAACATCAAAAAGACGATTTCGCGCATCGAGATACTCGGCCTCCGCCGCAGCTTTGTGAAAATCTTCACGCTCTTTCAACCACCTTCCATCCGTCGTATCGCGGTAAGCCGCGACTTCCTCTTTCTCCGCAGCCTTAGCCGCGGCATCCGCATCCGCACGGAACTCCACCAAAAATGAAGCAAACGCAGCCTTCAAATGCAGCGCCGCAATCGGTGTGCCGAAACCGCGAGCAGCAGCCGCGTTGAGCGCCGTGACCAGCTCAGCCCCGCCGTCGGCGAGCAGTGCCCGGCCACCGAGCAACGGTAAACGCACGCAGCGCGACAAAATCGTTGGCAACAAGCGTTGCGGATTGGCGGTCAACAGCAACAACAAGGTGTTCTTTGGCGGCTCTTCGAGAGTTTTCAAAAAAGCATTCGCCGCTTGATCGTTCATCCGATCGACCTCGGTGATTACCCCGACTTTACAAGCGCCACCAGGTGCGGCGAGGTGCAGCGTTTGTTCGAGATCACGGATTTCATCCACCCCGATGCGGCGGGACTTCATCCGTGGGCGAATGATCCGGATCCAGCCGCTTTCAAGTTCATCCAATGGCGGAGTGCTGACCACAATCGGCTCACCGAACAAATCAAAGCCGCCGGATTTCGCCGCGCCATTCACCATTTGAATCATTCGCGCAGCGAGATTCTCCTTACCGCTGCCGTGTG
>JAYWAR010000042.1:0-7098 GCA_043782285.1 Akkermansiaceae bacterium
GAAATCGATTGAGGTGAACGAGCCGTCGTCTGCCCGCTCTGCCACCATCATGGAAACCGAGCTGGCACCAATGTGGAGGGCGGTGAACAGGTTTTCGGCAATCGGGGTTTTTTGCGCAGGGGTGCGAACGTTCGGCATCGCACCAACACAACGCGCAATTCGTAGCGGTTCAATCTCCAATATGTGACAAGCTGGATCTTGGGCGAGTCGGGGCTTGTCATACGGGTATCCGCTCGCGATAAAACACGGATGCCAGTCAAAGGAGCGTTGGAACGATATTGGGTGAAACCTGGTGGCAAAGTGGATTTAGGGAAGATCGATGGTGGTGAAAAAATTCTGTTCAATGGCCTCGATAAGCAGGCGAGCGAAGTGCAATTTGACCAGCTGCAAGATGAGCTTCAAGAGTTGCAAAAAAAACTCTACGCCCAAAATAAACAGCGGATTTTGGTGGTAATGCAGGCGATGGACACTGGCGGTAAGGATGGTTGCATCAAGCACGTCTTTTCGCGGATCGATCCGCAGGGAATTCACGTTTGCTCGTTCAAGAAGCCCAGTGAACAAGAGTTAGCTTATGATTTTTTGTGGCGGGTCCATTCGAAGGTGCCCCATCGTGGCCAACTGGTGATCTTTAACCGCAGCCACTACGAGGATATCGTCGCGGTACGAGTGAAGAAAATTTTTGGAGCTGAGGTTTGGCAACGTCGCCAGCGTCACGTCGTTGAGTTTGAACGAATGCTGGCAGAAGAGGGGACGACGATTGTCAAAATTTTCCTGCACATTTCCAAGGATGAGCAAAAGCGCAGACTCGAAGCGCGGCTTGCCAATCCGATGAAGCACTGGAAAATCAACCCCGACGATTTGGTGGACCGTGCGCGGTGGGATGATTTCATGACCGCTTATGAAGAGGTGATTGCCAAGACCTCTACTGTATTTGCGCCATGGTACGTGGTGCCCGCAGATCGTAAGTGGTATCGCAATCTCTGCGTCGCTCGGATCATGCTCGATACTCTGAAAAAGCTGAACATGGAATATCCTGCAATCAGTTGGGACCCGAAAACGATTCAGGTGGAGGATTGAGCTAAAAAATCGGCAAACACGCGGTTACTATCGCCGACTTAACCGCCGTGGTGGCTGAGCTTCCGGCTTGAGCTCGTGAGTGCCGCAAACGCCGTCATCATTAACTTTTCGGTGGTCTGCCAGTCGATGCAGGCGTCAGTGATGCTTTGGCCGTGACAAAGCTGAGCACCCGCCTGGGGAAATTTTTGGGCACCTGCGACTAAGTTGCTTTCGAGCATTGCACCGATGATTGAAGTATCTCCGCTCACTCGTTGATCGACAATTTGCTCGAAAACGGCGGGCATCAAGCGGTGATCTTTGCTGCAATTTCCATGGCTGGCATCGATCATGACGGTGCTAGGTAATCCGTTAGCTCTTAGCAGTTCTCGGGTAGCCGCAACACTTGCGGCATCATAATTCGGTTTGCCGTCGCCACCGCGTAAAATGAGGTGACAATCAGGATTACCGGTGGTGGTGACTGCGGAAGCCCGGCCATCAAGGCCCACTCCAAGAAACGTTTGGGCTCGGGTGGCGGCCTTGATCGCATTGATTGCGGGTTCGAGGTTGCCTAAAGTACCGTTCTTGAACCCAATCGGCATCGACAGCCCGCTGGCCATCTGCCGGTGGGTCTGTGATTCGGTGGTGCGTGCGCCAATTGCCGACCAACAAATTAAGTCGGCAATGTATTGCGGGGTGATTGGATCTAGCAACTCGGTGGCGGTGGGAATCCCCAAGCGAATGACGTCGAGTAAAAATTGACGAGCGAGCTGCAGCCCTTGTTCGATGCGGTTGGATCCATCTAACTGCGGGTCCATGATCAAGCCTTTCCAGCCGACGGTGGTTCGGGGCTTTTCAAAATAGACCCGCATGACTAACAAAATCCTATCCTTTACCTGATCGGCAAGCTCGGCAAATCGTTCGGCGTATTCACGACCTGCGACCACATCATGGATCGAGCAGGGGCCAGCGATGACCAGAAAGCGCGAATCGTTGCCGAAAATAATGTCTCGAATCTCACGGCGACTGAGGGCGATGAAATTTGCGTCGCGTTCGTCACGCGGCAGACGTTGGATCAGTTCAGCAGGGGCGGGTAGCGCCAAGTTTGAGCTGACGTGGATGTCACTTACAGGTTGCACTCCGAATCCCGCTGTCGATGCGCGAGTGGTGTCAAGCCTTCAGCCGGTTTTTGAATATTTTTAACTTCGAGCCCCCAAGCCCCAGCCTAGCGTGAGACGAATTGTAGCGGCGGTCTGCGACTGTCGATAAAATGGCCCTGTGAAAGTCTGAGTCGTCTCGACAAGCATCGCCTTTCCTCGCTCAATTCGGGCGATTTGTTTGGGAGGTAATCGGATGTCGAACGTCATCGCTGAAAATAAAAGTTAAAAACTTTCTAGCCGACTTATTGTGCGGTGATTTGCAATAAAATCTAATCAATCAACATTCACTTTCAGCCGTTGTGCCTTTGCAGGCTGGGAAAGTGCTTGCGTTTGAGGCTGATGATCCGAATCAGATGGAGGCTTTATTCCAAGATGCGGATATCCGAATTATCCCATTGGAACGTGGCGCATTTCGCGCGAAAATGAAAACGGCAGCAATCGGTACTCTGCAACTTCATCATGTTAGCGTCACCTCGAAAATACTTACGGAAGGCACCACGGCAGATTGCTCGACGAGCCTAATTTTTCCCAGCAACTCGGGAGGTCCAGTGACTTTCCAAGGCATGACACTCGCTGCTGATGAAATCATGCTGCATGGGCCAAGAGCGGAGCATTGTGCGGTTGGGGCGGCTAGCGAGATATCGGTGATCGTGTTGCCGACAAATTTGCTAGAGATGGAACTGAGCGCTTGTATGGTACTGACTCCTGAGACACGTCAAAAAGTGCGTAAGGGCAATTATGAACGGGTTTTTGATACCGCGCGAGTCAAAGTGCGTGCTTGGGAGGTGAATCATGTTTCAGCGCATTGAAGTTTGCTTGGGTGCGGCCAAAACTGAAAGACACGTCGTTCGGATTTTATTTCACGTCTTGGCCTAATAGTTAGGTTCATCTTTCTGACATTGCTTAATTTACGATTATTCGCCAATGATCAGAAATGATTTTCGTAAATCATAGGATGGTGTTTAACATAACATTCTTGGTATCGCCGAAAGTTGTCATGCGAAAAAAAGCCCTTCGGTAGGTACCGAGGGGCTTTTTACTTTTACGCGAGTTGTAAATTCAGAGGCTTGCGAGAATATCGTTGAACGTTTTGCTTGGGCGGAGAGCGGCTTGGGCTTTGGCTTCGTCAGGTAGGTAGTAACCACCGATATCGACAGGTTTGCCTTGGACCGCGAGGAGTTCGGCGATGATGTCGACCTCGTGGGTGAGGAGGGCCTCGGCGACGGGGGTGAAGATGTTTTTCAGTTCGGTATCGGCAGTTTGTGCGGCGAGGGCTTGGGCCCAGTAGAGTGCGAGGTAGAAGTGCGAGCCGCGGTTGTCCAGGGTGCCGAGGCGGCGGCCAGGTGAGCGGTCGAACTCGAGGAATTTACCGGTCGCAAGATCGAGAGTGTCGGCGAGCACTTTGGCCTTGGGCAGCTTGAAGGTTTCGCTGAGGTGCTCGAAGGATGGAGCGAGGGCGAAGAACTCACCGAGCGAGTCCCAACGGAGGTAATTTTCATGGGTAAATTGTTCGACGTGTTTGGGGGCGGAGCCGCCAGCACCGGTTTCGAAGAGGCCGCCGCCGTTCATGAGGGGCACGATCGAGAGCATTTTTGCGGAGGTGCCGACTTCGAGGATGGGGAAGAGGTCGGTGTTGTAGTCACGCAGGACGTTGCCGGTGACAGAGATGGTGTCTAGCCCTTGGACAATACGCTCTAACGAAAAGGTGCAAGCAGCAGCTGGCGGAAGAATACGGAGATCGAGGCCGGTGGTGTCGTGGTCTTTGAGGTAGGTCTTAACTTTGGTGATGATTTGGGCGTCATGAGCACGATTTTGGTCGAGCCAAAAAACTGCGGGGTCGCCGGAAGCGCGAGCGCGGTTGACTGCGAGTTTTACCCAATCTTGGATCGGGGCATCTTTGGTTTGGCAGGCGCGCCAGATGTCGCCGGCTTCGACTTGATGGGAAAAAAGAACTTGGGGCTCGAAGTTTGAATGGTCTGAGCCGGCGCTGGGGAGGGTGACGACGCGGACGCTGCCGGCGGCTGGGATTTCGAAGGTTTTGTTATGTGAGCCGTATTCTTCGGCGGCTTGGGCCATCAGGCCGACGTTGGGGACAGAGCCCATGGTTTTGGGGTCGAGTGCGCCGTGCTGTTTGCAGAAGTCGATGGTTGCTTGGTAGATGCCTGCGTAACATGAATCGGGGATGATGGCGAGGGTATCACCGGGTTTGCCTGCGGCGTCCCAGACTTTTCCGCCTGCGCGGATCATGGCTGGCATCGAGGCATCGACGATGACGTCCGAGGGGACGTGGAGGTTGGTGATTCCTTTATCGGAATTGACCATTGAGAGAGCCGGGCCATTTTGATAGGCGTTTTGAATCTCGGCTTTGATTTCAGCATTTTGGGCAGCTGGGAGAGTTTCGATTTTGGTGAGGAGGTCACCGAAGCCATTCTTAAAATCGACGCCGAGTTGTTTGAAGGTGGTGGCGTATTTGGCGATTAGGTCTTTGAAGAAAACCTCGACGGCGTAACCGAAGATGATTGGGTCACTGACCTTCATCATGGTCGCTTTCAGGTGGAGCGAAAGCAGGAGCTGGTCAGCCTTGGCCTTGGCGATTTGCTGGCTGAGGAAATCAACGAGGTCCGCTTTACTGAGGAATGAGCCATCGAGGATTTCACCGGCTTGGAGTGGGGTGGAGGGTTTGAGGATTTGGAAAGTGCCGTCAGCTGCGAGGAACTCGATTTGGACGGTAGTTGCGGCGTTGAGGCAGACGGATTTTTCGTTGGCGAAAAAGTCACCGTGTCCGGCCATGGAGGCGACCGAGGTTTTGGAATCGGCAGTCCAAGCGCCCATGGAGTGCGGGTGTTTTTTGGCGTAATCCTTGACCGCTTTGGGAGCGCGGCGGTCCGAGTTACCCTCGCGGAGGACGGGATTGACCGCACTGCCCATGACTTTGGCGTAGCGGGCCTTGATCTCCTTTTCGGCATCGGTGCTTGGGTTTTCGGGGAGTGGTGGGAGAGCGTAGCCTTTGGCCTGAAGCTCGGCGATGGCGGCTTTGAGCTGGGGGACGGAAGCGGAGATGTTGGGGAGTTTGATGATGTTCGCTTCTGGAGTAAGGGTCAGCGCACCAAGTTCGACGAGCGCATCGGGGATTTTTTGATCCTCGCGGAGGAAGTCGGGGAATTGGGAAATCATCCGGCCGGCCAGTGAGATATCCCGGGTTTCGACGGTGATCCCGGAGTGTTTGGTGAAAGCCTGAACAATCGGCAAAAAGGAATAAGTCGCGAGAGCGGGAGCTTCATCGGTCTTCGTGTAAATAATAGTAGGAACCAGGGGCATGATTTTGGCGGGATGAAAAGGGAACGGCGAATGGTTTAGAGCAATGGTTTGCGGTGGTCAAAAGCAATTGCTTGGCCAGTCCGGTGGCAAAATAGCACGGGCGGCGCTTGGGATGGGAATGGCTTGTGAATAACTTGAGAATAGGTCCGGAAGTTTTGAATCAAGGTGCTTGTTCTTGCCTATCTGGCAACTGGGATCCGGCTTTCTCTTGCCAGTGGCTGAAAACTCGCGATCAAAGTTATTCACAGCAAATTGTGAATATTTTAGCGGTTATGGGTCATTATTCAATTGATAATCAATGATTTGTGATGTTATAGAGAGCTTGCTCGCGGTTGTTATCAAGTTATTCACAAAGAAAATTTCAGTCATAATCTGCGAAATTTCCAGTCTTATGACAGAGAGGCGAATCGTTGGGGGGGTAAGAATCATCAAGAATTTCAATGTGAATAACTTGTGTAAATCTCTCAATTATCGTTTCAAGGAACCGCTTAAAATCCATAAATTGGCATCGTCACGCAGAAATAAATCGCTTCCTTGGATTGAACATAAAAAGTCGAATTGGTGATTAGCGGTTTTAAACCATTGAATCGGGTGGGGGAGTGGTGCTTTGGGCTTTACGCTGGGCAGTGATCCCTTCAGACAAGTCGTTCTGCCACATTTGAATTGTGCCGCAGTTTTCGTAAAATCATCCAAGCATCTACCATGGACATCCAAATCGCCACACTTTGTGACTTTGCCGCCGACTACAATGGCAAGCTCGTCATTTCCGGAACCTTCGATACGCTTGCTGCTCGAGCCTTGCCGGTGATTCATCCGTCGTGTGCCCTTGCCATGCGTTTTTGTTTCACGCCGGAAGATACCGGTCGCCATAAGCTGTCGATTAACATCATCAATGAAGACGGTGAGTCGCTTGATCCTAACAACATGCCGATTGAGCCAGAATTCGAAGTTCAATTGCCCAAAAACGTCCCGTTCCTGACCCGCAACATCGTGATGAATTTGCAAGGGCTGCGTTTTGAAGAGGCCGGAATTTACTCCGTCGACATCGGTTGTGATGGTGAAATTTTGGTCCGTTTGCCGTTGCGAATTGTGCAAGTTTCGCAAGGACCGAATGGTGAAACCCAGATGGCTTAAGTTCCGGAATTATTGAATTGGCGTGCTATCAGGATGCAGACTGGTGGCGCGCTGTTAGAATTTCTGCGGGTCGAGATGGGTTTTAGTTAAACTGAGATTCTAATTTTTTGCTAAATAGAAGATGCCATATGACCTCGCCATGTTCACCGAACTCCCGGGTTTGCGGGAGTGGCTGATCACCGGCAAATGGAAAATTCGTTTCAATCCAACTACCCTGCACCGAGTTGCTGCATATGTTTCGAGACAATCCATCCGGCAGATTGAGATTCGCAACGAGCCGCTGGAGGGTGGGCTGATTCTCAGTGCTTTGATCTACGGTAGCGCGCCCAATCCCTATCAGGCTGACCTGTTATTTCGGTTGCGGCAAGGAGGGTGGAGTGTTGATCCGGATTGTTCCTGTCCAGTGGGATTTCTCTGTAAGCACACGGCTGCG
>JAYWAR010000043.1:0-19095 GCA_043782285.1 Akkermansiaceae bacterium
TTGCCGAAAAACCCGATCTCGCTGGCCCCTTGCAAATTCTGCTGCAACGCCGTCCCGCCTGCATCGCTGCTCACCGCGCCCTCCGCCAATCGGCCAGCGAAATTTTCGGCCAGCTTCCACGCAGCCTCAGTCAAGTTGAGGCCGCCCGGTTGTTAAAAGTAGCACGCAATAATTGGCCCATTTTTCTCTCAGATCTGGATCAAACTCCGACCGCCATCGACCAGTGGGATTCTCATGCTCCACTCCATCTCACCACCGCGATTGGCTCGTTTCTCACCGGCAAAGACTGGGTCACCGGTGGCGAGTGGCAGGATTTCTACGGGATTTTACCCCTTGCCGCAGGCTCGCTGATGATCTCGATCGTCGCGCTGCTTATCGCCATCCCCACGGGCATTGGGGCCGCAGTTTATGTCAATCAATTCGCTTCGGGTCGCGAACAATCGCTGATCAAGCCGATCATCGAGTTCATCCAAGCCATCCCCTCCGTGGTGCTCGGATTCGTCGGCATCTTGGTTTTCGGCAGTGTTTTGCGCGATATCTCAATGCTTGACTCACTGCACTGGATTCCCGGGTTTCCTGTCGAGGAGCGGCTCAATATCTTCACCGCCGGCTGCTTGCTCGCGCTGATGAGCATTCCGACGATTTTCTCGCTCGCGGAAGACGCCCTCAACAATGTGCCTTCCGCTTATGCCGAAGCCTCCGAAGCACTCGGTGCCTCGCGCGTCCAAACCACTTTCAGGGTGGTCATTCCTGCCGCATTTTCGGGGATTCTGGCGGCGGTGTTGCACGGTTTCGGCCGCGTGATCGGTGAGACCATGGTCGTCTTGTTAGTAGCCGGCAATCGGATTAAGATCCCTGATTTCAGCAGTGGCCTCGGCAGCTTTTTCCAACCTTGCCACACCCTCACCGGCATCATCGCCCAAGAGCTGGGTGAAGTCCCGCTCGGCAGCGTTCACTACCGCGCCTTGTTTGTCGTTGGCATCTTGTTGTTCGCGGTGGTGCTTGCGATCAATGCCACCGCGCATCGCTTCGTGAATCAAATGAAACCCTGATTGATTCGACTCATGTTTCAACCCGAAAATCTGATCCGCAAAGGACTGCCAAAAGGCCACTTCAAGGATCTTGCGGTGCGCTCCACGCTCGCCGCCGTGACCTATTTGATCGTGATGATCGCGGCGCTGCTATTTGCAAAAATCATCCTCGATGGTGCGCCGGTGCTGTTCAAAGCCGAAGCCCCGTTTATCGACTTCGAATTCCTTACCGCTAAAAATGAAACTCTGCATGTCTTCGATGATGCGCAAGGTGCCCGCCATCAACTCCCGGCCTCGGGCTACAATGACTACCTTACCCAGCACCCGGCGCTTCCGATTTATAACGAGCAAACTTACTCGTATTCCGGCGGCGGGATTGCTGGCCCGATCGCTGGGACCGCGTTATTAACCGTCGGCTCGATGATTCTCGCGCTGTTCTTTGGGGTGAGCGCGGCGATCTATCTATCCGAGTATGCCAAGCAAAGCCCCTTTATTCACACGGTTCGCCTCGCGATTCTCAACCTCGCTGGGATTCCCTCAATCGTCTTCGGGCTTTTCGGGTTTTCGGTCTTCGTGTTGGCGGTGCCGGTCATCACGGCAGCTCCATCTGACCGCTCACTGTTGACCATTCCACTGTTCATCAACCACTACGTGATGAGTTTCCAAGGTTGGAACTCCTCGCTGATCGCAGGGTGCGCCACTCTCGCCTGCATGATTTTACCGGTCATCATCACCGCTTCAGAAGAATCCTTGCGCGCCGTTCCACAGGGATTTCGTGACGCTTCTCTTGCGATGGGAGCCACCCGCTGGCAGACGATTCGCAAATGTGTCCTGCCCTTTTCGTTACCCGGCATCCTCACTTCCTCGTTGCTGGCGATCACCCGCGTCGCCGGAGAAACCGCGCCGATCATGTTCACTGCTGCCGTCGCCGCCAAAGACGATTTGCCATGGCAGGGTTTAAAGAGCCCGTTCGATTTATTATCTTCTCAGGTTCAAGCACTGCCCTATCACATCTACACCCTCGCCGCTCGGATCCCCAGTTCGGAATTTACCCAGCGCGCCCAATACGGCTCAGTGTTTGTTTTCTTAGTGCTCGTCGGGATTCTTTCGCTCGGCTCGATGATTCTACGCAGTAAATTGCGCTCGAAACTCAAATGGTAAGCATGAACACCGCCATCCAAATCAAAGATCTCACCTTTGCCTACTCCGGCAAGCAGGTGTTACACGAGGTGAGTTTGGAGATTCCGGCTCGCCAAGTTACCGCTTTCATCGGTCCCTCTGGCTGCGGTAAATCTACGCTGCTGCGCTGCATCAATCGCATCAATGATCGCATTCCTGCTGCGCGGGTCACGGGTGGCTCGATCCACGTTCACGAAATTGACATCTATCGAGACGACATCGACCTCCAAGAACTTCGCCGCCGCATCGGGATGGTGTTCCAAAAGTATAACCCATTTCCTAAGTCGATTTATGACAACGTCGCGTTCAGTTTGCGCTTGGCCGGTCAGAATAAGCGGTCCGAGCTTGATCCGATTGTTGAAAATGCTTTGAAAAATGCCGCGCTGTGGGACGAGGTCAAGGACCGCCTCCACGCCAGCGCCTTTGGCCTCTCGGGTGGCCAACAACAGCGGCTTTGCATCGCCCGCGCCATCGCCAACCAACCCGAAATTTTGCTGATGGATGAGCCCTGTGCGGCTCTCGACCCGCTCGCAACCCTCAAAATTGAGGAGCTGATCTGTGAACTTAAAAAACAATACACCATCGTGATTGTCACCCATAACATGGCCCAGGCCACTCGTTGCTCAGACATGACCGCTTTTATGTATCTCGGGAAACTCATCGAATACGGTCCGACCCTTCCGCTTTTTGAAAATCCCCGCGACCCACAAACTGAAGCCTACGTCACCGGCACTTTCGGCTGACCCTCTCACGCCATGCAAGATACCTCTGTTGCTGTCCAAAATCTTGATTTCCGTTATGGGACTTCTCCGGCGTTGAAAGACATCAACCTTGAGATCCCAGCCTGCCGCGTCACCGCATTTATCGGCCCTTCCGGCTGTGGTAAGTCGACTTTGCTCCGCTGCATCAACCGCATGAACGATGAAATCCCCGTCGCTCAAATCACTCGCGGTTCCATTTTTATCGATGGGATCGATATTTATGATCGCTCGGTCGATGTCGTGAAACTCCGCCGGGACGTTGGCATGGTCTTCCAAAAATCGAACCCATTTCCCCGCAGCATTTATGAAAATGTCGCTTACGGCCTGCGCCTCCGGGGTGAGAAAACCCCCGCAGTCCTCGACCAAGCGGTCGAGCAAGCTCTGCAAGCTGCAGCGCTCTGGGATGAGGTGAAAGATCGCCTTGCGGAATCGGCGCTTGGTCTCTCGGGTGGTCAGCAACAACGCCTCTGCATCGCGCGCACCATTGCGGTCAAACCTCGAGTGGTATTGATGGATGAACCGTGCAGTGCGCTGGACCCGATCGCCACTGCCAAGGTCGAAGAACTCATCTGGAATCTTAAAAGTGAATACACCTTCGTGATCGTGACTCATAGCATGCAGCAAGCTGCCCGGGTCTCGGATAAAACGGCTTTTTTCTACATGGGCGAGTTGATAGAATTCTCCGACACTTCGAAGATGTTCACCAATCCACGGATTAAAAAAACCGAAGAATACATCAGCGGCCGTTTCGGCTAAACTTTATCAAAAATTACCCAATCACTAACTCATGAGTTCTCCTCACATTTTCCGCGAGTTCGACAAGGGAATGGAATCCCTCAAGGCCGAAGTTTTGTTAATGGCTAGCTTGACTCGCCAAAACCTTGAGCGGGCGATGCGGTCGCTGCTCGAGCGCAACCTCGATCTCGCTCGCGCGGTCATCGCCGATGACGTCGATGTCGATGAGCTCGAACGTAAAATTGACCAATCCGGGATGGATATCCTCGTGCGGTTTCATCCGGTTGCGTCGGATTTACGGCTGGTCATCACTTCGATGAAGATGGCTCACAACCTTGAACGGATCTCCGATCACGCGGTGAACATTGCCAAGCGCTCTAAAAAAATCTGTAAGGCCCCGCCGCTGGATGAAGCGGCTTTGACCGAGCCACTCTATTCACTGGCCGACAAACTCCTGCGTGACGCGCTGATGGCTTACACCGATGCCAACGCCGAACTTGGCGAGGGCTTGAAAGCGCGCGATAAAGAACTCGACCGGCTGCACAAGCAAATGATCGCCTCATTGAGCGCTCGCTTAGAAGATGCCGGCGGTCGCTCGGAATACTTGCTCCATTTGATTTTTGTCGCTCGCTCAATTGAGCGCATCGGCGACCTCGCGGTAAATATCGGCGAGGATGCGGTCTTTTTAGGTGAAGCCCGCGACATCCGCCACGAGCATAAGAAAATCTCTCAAGAGCCGCCGCCGCTGACTTAGCCGAAACACCTCGAATTTCCTGGGTGACTCAGCAATTACGAGAGTGTCAGTAATTGAACGACGATGCGAAGAGCTTGAGTTTGGGAGCGGGAGGGGAGAATTGAGGCAGAAAAGAGAGTGTCAGTAATTTTGTGTAAATGATTTTCTGCCGATTCGTTTTAGAGATTGTTAGGCATCCGATTTTCGAATTTGATGGCGAAGCGGCTGAGGGCGCTGGGCCAGTTTGGGAGGGTTAGGGTCCATTTGCGGCTGATGTTTTTTAAGCTCAGGTAAAACAGCTTGAAGAGTGAGTGGATGGTGGGAAAGAGGTTGCGGTGGCGACTGATTTTACGAAATGAACTGTTGAGCGATTCGATGGCGTTGGTGGTGTAGATGATTTTCCGGATCTCTGGGGGGAAGTGGAAGAAGGGGGTGAGTGGGTCCCAGTTCGCCTCCCAACTACGGCCGATGGCAGAGTGTTTGGTGTTGTGGGTGGTGCGGAAGGCTGCCAGCGCGATCCGGGCGGCTTCCTCGGTGGAAGCCGCGTAAATGATCTTGAGGTCGGCCGCGATCGCTTTGCGGTCCTTCCAGTTGACGTATTTGAGGTTGAACGGAGCGCGTTCATTCTGAGCGCTGCCGGGATGCGGACATTCTGTCCGGAGTGGCTTCTTGAGATGGCGGGCGATAGGTTGTGCTGAGCTTGGTTTAAAGGAGGGGGGGTAAGAATATTTGTGTAAGTGCTTTCCGCGAATGTTGCCCATCACCTGAACCACACATCAGAATGAAAACACCTATCACTGACGCACTCCTCGACGAGTTTCTCGAGAATTACAGCCAGCCAGGCGACTTACTCGGGCCGACGGCCTGCTTACCGAGCTCAAGAAGCGCCTCATCAACCGCATCTTCGATTCTGAGCTTGCCCCTTGCCTCTGCCTTCGTTGAGGAGGCCGTCGATTCCGCTGACTCGGAATGGTTGTTTCAAGTCTGAATGCTAGCGCGACTGCGACCGAGATCATCTGCAACTTGCTGAGTGGCGGTACCCTACATGGTCAGTTTGATGGCGAGTATGGGTTCGCGTTGCCAGCCAAGTACTTCACTTTTAAAGCGAACGAGAAGCTCAGGGCCGCCCCAGCGAATCCATTTTCTGTGGTGGTCTGAGCATGGCCGATTTCAGCAGAAATCCTGAATCCTGAGAGTATGATTGTTTAAATAGTATCGTCGACAATTCGGGTTTTTACGGTCACCGGCAGATAATTTTCGTTGTTGTGCTGCGAACACGAAAAAGCCGGGCAGGCGTCCCTGTCCGGCTTCTTTGTTAGCTGTGGTGCCAGTCTGCGACTGTCGCTGGGCGATTTACATCATGCCGCCCATACCGCCCATGCCGTGGTCGTGACCACCACCGCCACCTGCCGGCGCTTCTTTTGAAGGAAGATCGGTGATGAGGCATTCGGTAGTGAGCAGGAGTCCGGAGATCGACGCTGCGTTTTGCAACGCGGTACGAGTAACTTTAGTTGGATCAACCACGCCGGAAGCGATGAGGTCTTCGAACTTGTCAGTTGCGACGTTGTAGCCTTCGCCACCTTTGCCTTTTTTGACTTGTTCGACGATCAACGCGGCTTCGCGGCCAGCGTTCGCGACGAGCTGACGAAGCGGTGCTTCAACGGCGCGGGCAACGATACCTGCACCGGTCTTTTCGTCACCAACAAGACCCAAGTCGCCGATGGCAGCTTGAGCACGGATGAGAGCCGTACCACCGCCAGCAACAATACCTTCTTCGACGGCTGCACGAGTCGCGTGAAGGGCATCTTCGACGCGAGCTTTCTTTTCCTTCATCTCGGTTTCGGTAGCTGCTCCGACGTTGATCACGGCGACGCCGCCTGCAAGCTTGGCAAGACGCTCTTGGAGCTTCTCGCGGTCATAGTCGCTGGTGGTGTCTTCAATCTGGCGGCGAATTTGATTCACGCGACCCGTGATGCCTTCGGAGGTGCCACCACCTTCAACGATCGTAGTGTTTTCCTTAGTGATGGTGACGCGCTTCGCTTCACCGAGGTCACTGAGTTCGACGGACTCCAACTTGATGCCGAGGTCTTCGGTGATAACGCGACCACCGGTAAGAATTGCGAGGTCTTCAAGCATGGCCTTACGGCGGTCACCAAAACCTGGGGCTTTGACAGCGGCGATGTTGAGAATACCGCGGAGTTTGTTGACGACGAGAGTTGCAAGAGCCTCACCTTCAACGTCTTCAGCGATAATGAGCAGCGGCCGACCGGTCTTGGCAACTTTCTCAAGCAGAGGGAGCATATCCTTAAGCGAAGAAATCTTTTTCTCGTTGATGAGAATGTAAGCGTTCTCGAGGAAAGCTTCCATCGACTCGGGATTGGTGACGAAATACGGGCTGAGGTAGCCTTTATCGAACTGCATGCCTTCAACGACTTCGAGGGTAGTTTCGATACCCTTGGCTTCTTCCACCGTGATGGTTCCGTCTTTGCCGACCTTGTCCATGGCTTCAGCAATGATACCGCCGATTTCCGCATCCGAATTAGCGGAGATAGAAGCGACTTGAGCAATTTCCTTGGCGTCGGAGACGGGCTTGGAAAGAGCCTTAAGTTGAGCGACGATCGCTTCGGTTGCTTTCATGATGCCGCGTTGTAGCGAAATCGGGTTGGCACCAGCAGTAACGTTGCGAAGACCTTCTTTATAGATGGCTTCAGCAAGCACGGTGGCAGTAGTGGTGCCATCGCCAGCAATATCGGAAGTGCGGCTGGAAACCTCACGGATCAATTGCGCACCCATATTTTCGTAAGGGCATTCAAGTTCAATCTCCTTAGCTACCGAAACACCGTCTTTGGTGATGGTCGGGGAACCGAATTTTTTATCAAGAATCACGTTGCGTCCAGCCGGCCCGAGGGTCGCTTTGACGGCGCGAGCAAGTTTTTCCACACCGCGCAAGAGAGCTTGGCGGGCGGCTTCGTCGAATACAAGTTGTTTGGCCATAATGTAGTTTAGTGAAAAATTATTTATTATTTATTGGAAATGGCATTGGTACATCGCAAACGCTAAATTATTGAACATATTCCAATAATATCTAACTTATAACGAATACCCTTGCCGCAGGTGATCAGCCAACGATGCCGAGAATATCGGACTCGTTAAGGATGAGGACTTCTTGTCCGTCAAGTTTGACTTCGGTGCCGCCGTATTTGGAGATGAGAACCTTGTCGCCGATTTTAACGGTGAACTCGATGAGTACACCCTTGTCATCCTTGCCGCCAGTGCCGAGGCTTAGAACTTCAGCTTCTTGTGGCTTTTCCTTGGCGGTGTCCGGAAGGACAATGCCGCCGGCGCTGATGGCGTCGGCTTCGAGACGTTTGACGAGGACACGTTGTCCGAGTGGTTTAATATTAGCCATAGTATTGTGTGTGTTTGTTGGTTTCTGTGAGAAGCCACGCTGCGAATGCAGAGTGGAAAGTAATCAGTGATCAGTGATCAGTGAAAGAAAATTGATGTGCTTGAGCCAAGTATCGAGTTCGTGGTGGAGCTGAGTCGCCATGAAATTTTCCCATGTTGGGAAATCGCTGGAGTCGGCGGTTTCGAGGGCGTTGCAATAGGCTTGGCGGAGATTGTTGGAGAGACCGGTCATGAGATCCGGGACTTTGGCGGCATTTGGTGGAACCTGATTTGAACCGCCGACACGCACCGCATAAGTCCTATAAATCCCATTAGTTCCATCCTGGATGCGGGTCAGCAAAATCCGGTGGAGATCGAGAAGGTCACGCTTAGTGAGTGAGGAGCCGGGTCGGGCGAGGGCTTTGGAAAGGACGAGTTCGGTTTCGCGGAGCGTGAGGGATTTGCCCTCGATAGAGTTGGATTCATAGACCCTCCGCACATCCGACGCCGCCGTAAGGCTGGCAACCGACTCTGGATAGAGCGGGCGCAGCGCGGCGAGGCGTTGGTGTTTGGTGGTGAGGGTGGTCATGGTTAGTTTCCTTTGTGAGGAAGTTTTTTTTCTTCGGATTTCAGGCGACGTTGGACTTTCTTGAGATCCTCGGAGGGAGGAAGATTTTCAGGAACGATGTTGCGCTCACCTAGCAAGTTGCGAACATCAGTATTGTTTTTAATGTGTTCGTGGGAGATGGACTTTTCCGTATCTAATCCGTCACGGGTAATGCTAAAGGTCGTAATTTCGTTGGCAAAGTCCTTGGCCTTGATCGTGATGGTCGGCAGGAAATCCGCCAGCGGCCGGTTATCCGGGACGCCGAGGCGGGTTTTCATGTCTTGGGTGCTGTTGCCACCGAACAGAGCTTGATCGCCTTTGCTGCGGATGATTCCGAAGCTGCGTTCATCGTCGAGTTTCTCGAAAATGAGGGAGGAAAGCAGCTTCTCGGATTCAGTCAGTTTTTTACGAGCTTGTAGCCGCTCGACCTCAGCGATACGGAGCTCGATGAGTTCCTGCCGCCGGGTCTGGAGGGCGAAATAGGTCTGGCAAAACGCGATCTCATCCTTCGCCGGATCACCGTTCTGGGCGATGAGGTAGCAGGCGTAACGAGTGAGCATGAAATCCTCCACGGAACGCCTTCCGCCCTTGCCGAGGGCGATCATTTTACTGACCTCAGTAAAATGATCGGAAGCCTTATTCCCAGAGGATTCGCAGGCTGTCACCGCGTCACCGATGACCTTACGGAAATTTTGCCAATTCGTGTATCCGAGCACCGTCTGGAGGTCCCGCGCCAGCCAGAATTCCACTCCGGATTCTAGCTCGACTTGGACGAGCTGTTCGAGTTCTGAAAGGAGTTTTGAGATGATGGACTTCTTCATGGCCGGGAGTTGGGGATCATTTTACTGAGGTCAGTAAAATGATCGGAGCTTGTCACCCTCCGCACATCCGACGCCGCCGCAAGGCTGGCAACCGACTCTGGATAGAGCGGGCGCAGCGCGGCGAGGCGTCGGTATTGGGAGGTGAGGGTGGTCATCCGATTTGAATCGCCCCTTCAGGGCTTGGATATTTTTCGATACTGAGACCCAGGGCACTGCCCTGGGCTGGCATGAATCGCCCCGTTGGGGCTTGGAAGTTAATCCACCACTTCGGCGTCGACGACCTTGCCCTTCGCTTGCTTCGGCTCTTTCGAGTCAGACTCGGCTGGTTCGACGTCGGGCTGTTCAGATCCACTGGCCCCAGCTTGTTGGGCAGCTTCAGCGAGAGCTTGGAGTGAACCTTCGAGATCGCTTACCGCACTGTTGATGGTATCAAGATTGTCGCTTGAGATGGCGTCTTTGACAGCTTGAATCTTACCATGAAGGAGGTCCTTAAGTTCGGCCGGGGCTTTGTCACCAAGTTCGCCGAGTTGCTTTTCAGTATTAAAAACAAGATTGTCGGCCTTATTTTTGGCGTCGACTTTGTCCACACGTTTTTTGTCTTCCTCGGCGTGGGACTCCGCGTCGCGCTTGGCTTGCTCGATCTCGTCCTTGGACAGGCCGGAGGAGCCTTGGATCGAGATTTTCTGTTCTTTGCCAGATTGCTTGTCTTTGGCGGAAACGTGAAGGATGCCGTTGGCGTCGATGTCGAAGGTGACTTCGATTTGCGGCTCACCACGGCGGGCCGGGGCAATGCCGTCGAGCTTGAAATTTCCAAGCAATTTGTTGTCGGCGAACATCTTGCGCTCGCCTTGGCAGATCTGGATATCGACGGCGGGTTGGCTGTCGGCAGCAGTGGAGAAAATTTGTGACTTCTTGGCCGGGATAGTGGTGTTACGCTCGATCATGCCGGTGGCGATACCACCCATGGTTTCGATAGAAAGGGTGAGTGGACTGACATCGAGAAGCAGCACGTCTTTGACATCGCCGCGGAGGACACCGCCTTGGATGGCTGCGCCGATGGCGACGACTTCATCCGGGTTGACGCCTTGGTGTGGGGTCTGGCCGGCAAGTTCGCGAGCGATTTCAACAACTTTCGGCATCCGGGTCATACCACCGACGAGGACCAGCTCATCGATTTCCTTGGCAGAAAGACCTGCTTCCTTGAGGCAGTCGCGGACGGGCTTTTTGGTCCGTTCAAAAAGAGAATCGGTAAGTTGCTCCAGTTTCGAGCGAGTTAGCGTGAGCTGGATGTGCTTCGGTCCAGTAGCATCTGCGGTGACGAAGGGCAGGCTGATGTCGTAGGACTGAGTGGAGGAAAGCGCAATTTTAGCTTTTTCAGCTTCTTCCTTGATCCGCTGGAGGGCGTCTGGCTGGCCCGAGAGATCGATGCCTTGATCTTTTTTGAATTCACCGACGATCCAAGCGATCAGCGTATTATCCCAGTCATCGCCGCCGAGCATCGTGTCGCCATCAGTGGCTAGAACTTCGAAGACTCCGTCGCCAATTTCAAGAACGGAAATGTCGAAGGTCCCGCCGCCGAGATCATAGACCGCAATTTTTTCGTCAGATTTTTTATCGAGACCGTAAGCGAGGGCTGCAGCGGTCGGCTCATTGATGATGCGGAGCACTTCGAGGCCGGCGATTTCACCGGCGGCCTTGGTGGCGTTGCGTTGAGAGTCGTTGAAATAAGCGGGAACGGTGATGACGGCTTGAGTGATTTTTTCACCGAGCTTAGCTTCAGCATCGGCCTTGAGCTTGCCGAGGACCATCGCAGCGATTTCCTGCGGTGAATATGTTTTCTTCTCGCCGGCGACTTCCACTTGGATGTGGGCATCGCCATTGGCGGCAGCGACGATGGTGTAGGGGACGCGTTTGTCGGCGTCTTTCAGCTCGGCGAATTTACGCCCGATGAAGCGCTTGGCCGAGAAAATGGTATTTTGTGGGTTAGTAACGGCTTGGCGTTTCGCGGCTTGGCCAACGAGGCGCTCGCCGTTTTTGGCAAATGCGACCACCGATGGAGTGGTGCGTGCACCTTCTGAGTTTTCGAGAACGGTGGACTCGCCGCCATCCATGACAGCCATACACGAGTTAGTGGTTCCGAGATCAATTCCGAGAATTTTGGACATGGTGTGGTTTCTTTTAATTTTTGCCAACAGGGGCGTTGATGATGAAATACCTTGAGCATAGAGTATGCCGCAATCGGATAAAATAACCTATAATTTTAAAATTCAACAACTTAGGTGTTTTTTAGCGGTTTAAGTTAATGCCAAAAATCATCTCAATGAGCCAATTTGACACACTCAGATTGTGCCAAATTGACGCAGTGGGCGCATCTGCACAGCGAGCAATCGCCAGCACTCTAAGCAGATGAATTTTGTTTGGCTCTTGTGTCGGTCTTGTATCCGCCTCTACGGTGGCAGCCACTTCATGCGAGCCCAGCCGTTCAAATGGATTGCGCGCGGCGAACCGTTTCAAAAACAGACAAGCGGTTCGTCAGGCGCATTTCCACCGATCCTTGAGCACCTCATCCGCCAACGGGGCCTTCCCGTCGGCGTTGATCTGGAGAGCTATCTACGGCCACGACTGAGGGATTTGGCAGATCCATTTTTGATTCCAGATATGAAACCCGCTGTTGAGCGGGTGTTAGCGGCGATTGATCGCGGCGAAAAAGTCTGTATCTATGGCGATTACGACGTAGATGGAGTGACTTCAATTACTCTGATGCGCAGAATCCTGATGGCCTATGGGCTAACGCCGCGCTACTTTATTCCTCGCCGGGGGCCGGAAGGCTATGGCCTGAGCACGGCAGCGCTGAAACGGTGTATGACGGAAGGTCCGAAGCCAGATTTGCTGATTACCGTGGATTGCGGGACAGTTTCGGTAAACGAAGTCGCCGCGCTACGGGCAGATGGGATCGATGTTTTGATTGTCGATCACCATGAGCCCGATCCGGCAGGTAGGCCGGATTGCTGTGCACTGGTGAACCCAAAATGCGGCACGCAATTTACTTATCTTTGTGCGGCAGGCGTCGTTTTCAAACTCGGTCACGCCTTGCTCAAAACCCGCCCGGTGGATCTAGATCTAAAGGAACTGATTGATCTGGTGGCGGTGGCAACCATTTCCGACATAGTGCCCATGATTGGGGAAAACCGGCTGATGGTACGTCACGGCCTGAAACATTTACCCAGTACCTTGAATCCTGGCCTACGGGCCTTGCAAGAGGTCACTGGAATGAATGGCACCGCAACTTCGATGGACGTCGGTTTCCGCATCGGACCACGCTTAAACGCAGCTGGCCGGATGGACGTACCCGAAGATGCGCTGGCGACTTTAACCACCGATTGCCGCCGCCTCGCTCACGAGCTCGCTCAAAAACTCGATGCTTACAACAAAGAGCGCCAAACCCACGAGGGGCTTATCCGCCGTGAAGCAGTGGAAATGCTTCAAAATTTCAATCCCGCGCAAGATCCCGTCATCGTCCTAGGTTCGCGGTCGTGGCATCACGGGGTAGTCGGTATCGTCGCCTCACGCTTAATGCGGCAGTACCACAAGCCGACCTTTGTCATCGCCATTGATGAGGATGGCATCGGCAAAGGTTCGGGCCGCAGCATTGAGGGAGTTTCTTTAGTCGAAGCGATCCGTGCTTGCGAGAACGACTTGATTGCCGGCGGTGGCCACGCGATGGCTGCCGGACTCTCGATTCAAGAGCAAAATCTTGACCATTTTCGCAAAAATTTTACCACTTACGTTTTAAACAACAGCACTGAGGAGCAACGTCAACCCAAGTTGATGTATGATGCGGAAATTTCCTTCGATCAACTTTCTTTGGAATTTCTCTCCAGCTATGATTTATTGCAGCCTTTTGGCAGCGGCAATCCCCAGCCGGTTTTCATTTCTCGCAAGGTCGGTTTGAGCCGTTCGCCGTTGCACATGAAGAACAACCATTTACGATTCATGTTGCGCCAAGGCTACCACGAACAAGACGCGGTCTTTTTCGGCGGCGGCGAGTATCCGCTACCCGACCCGCCGTGGGACATCGCGTTTACCATTGATCGGAATACCTTCCGTGGGCGGACCACTTTGCAGCTTATCATTCAAGATGTGCGGGCGGCAGTGAGCTGATTCAGGAAATCGCTAAAATTTGCGGTTTGCAAGTTGGCGTTCCCGGTTTTGAATCCCGGTCTGTTCATGAGCCATCCAACCTTCCGCATTGCTATCGGAGCCGATCACGGCGCCGTCGATTTGAAAAACGCTGTCGTCAAGCACCTCAAGGCAGTTGGCCATGAGGTGAGTGATTTCGGCACCCAGACTTCTGAATCCGTCGATTATTCGGATTACGCCAATCAAGTCGCCCGCACCGTAGCCGATGGCACCTCAGATTTCGGAATCCTCGCTTGCACCTCCGGTGTTGGCATGTGCATTGCCGCCAACCGCCACCGCCACGTCCGCGCCGCCAATGTCCGCTCAATCGAGGAAACTGTAACTACCCGCGAGCACAACGACTCAAACGTGCTTTGCCTCAGCGGCAAATTCACCGATGAAGCAACCGCGATCGCAATGGCCGACGCGTTTTTAGCCACCGGCTTCGCCGGCGGCCGCCACCAAGCCCGAGTGTGCAAAGCCTCCGGCAGCCGGATTGCCGAGACCGATCCAGCAATCTACGCCGCGATCACCGCGGAGGAATACCGCCAGCGCAACAATATCGAACTCATCGCTTCCGAGAATTTTGCCTCACCTGCCGTGATGGAGGCCCAAGGCTCGCTCCTCACCAATAAATACGCTGAGGGCTATCCCGGCAAACGTTGGTATGGCGGTTGTGAAAACGTCGATATCGTCGAGCGACTGGCGATCGACCGCGCCAAGCAACTTTTCGGCGCCGAGCACGCCAACGTCCAGCCACACTCTGGCTCGCAGGCCAACACCGCCGTCTATTTCTCAGTGCTTAAGCCAGGTGATAAAATTTTCACCATGGACCTCGCACATGGCGGTCACCTGACTCACGGCCACAAGGCAAATTTTTCAGGCCGTTTTTATGACGTCACTCATTACGGAGTTTCTCCTGACGACGAACGCATCAACTACGATGAGCTCGAAAAGACCGCCCGTGAGCTCAAGCCCGCGCTGATCACGGTCGGCGCTTCCGCTTACTCGCGGATTATCGATTTCGAACGTATGGGCAAGCTCGCCCGCGAAGTTGGCGCATATCTGTTTGTGGACATGGCGCACATCGCCGGGCTAGTCGCCGCCGGGCTGCATCCAAGTCCATTTCCACACGCCGATTTCGTCACTTCCACCACTCACAAGTCATTGCGCGGACCTCGTGGCGGGATCATTCTGTGCAAGGAAGAGTTTGCTAAAAAAATCGATTCACAAGTCTTTCCTGGCATTCAAGGCGGGCCATTGATGCATGTGATCGCCGCCAAGGCGATTTGCTTCGGTGAGGCACTCAAGCCCGAGTTCAAAGAATACTCCACACAAGTGATCAAAAACGCTCAAGCCATTGCCGCGCGCCTCACTCAACACGGTTTTCGTATTTGCTCCGGCGGCACCGACAATCACGTGATGTTAGTGGACCTTCGCGACAAAGGCCTCAACGGCACCGACGCCTCACACGCTCTCGATGAAGCGGGCATCACCGTCAACAAAAACGGCATCCCCTTCGACACCGGCAGCCCCATGAAACCCAGCGGGATCCGTATCGGCACTCCCGCCATCACCACCCGTGGCATGAAGGAAGTTCACGTCGAGCAAGTGGCCGATTTCATCCATGAAGCCTTGGCCGATCCCTCCAATCTGGAGAAACTTCATGCCATCCGCGAGCGGGTCTTCGCCTTCAACCGCGCCTTCCCGCTGCCTTGGTGAGACCGGCAACCCCGACTCGCCCTCGCCAAAACGAAATCGGCCCCATCCGACGAAGCGCTTGACAGGGCGATTATCAAACAGCTGCTTAATTGTTTTAAAGATTTAGCCCCCTAGGCGGCAAAATCAAACTCACTCCGCACATGAGAATCATGAATCATATTTTTGAGGAGCAGTCTGATTTGGCTTTGCCTCATGTGCGGGTTCAACTGAAACTCCATTTAATTCATGAGTAATCCCTTCCGCGAAGACCTCGTTTCCCGCTCACGCGCTGAGCCCTGCAGCATCGTGATCTTCGGTGCCACCGGCGATCTAACCCACCGCAAGCTGATCCCAGCGTTGTATAATCTCGCCGTCGGTGGCGAGTTGCCAACCGGAGTCAAAATTATCGGCTTCGCCCGCCGGGAAAAATCTGATGCCGAGTTTCGCAGCGGTCTTGAACAGCTCAACCGCAAAGTTTCCCGCTCAGGTCATGATGACAAAATCTGGGGCAGTTTCATCGAGACGGTAACTTATCACACCTCCGAGTTCACCGATGCCGACGGCTACCGCAAGCTAGCAGAAAAGCTCGACGCGATTGATGCGGAACACGGAGGTAAAGGCAACCGGCTGTTTTACATCGCCTCCGCCCCGGAGTTTTTCGACGAAATCCTCATCAACCTCAAAAATGCTGGCCTCAATCAGGCCAAACCCGGCTCTTGGTCACGGGTGATTGTGGAGAAACCGTTTGGCACCAATCTAGCGACTGCGATGCATCTCAACCAAGTCGTCAACGAGACATTTCAGGAAAATGACACTTACCGGATCGACCACTACCTCGGTAAGGAAACAGCGCAAAACCTAATGGTCTTGCGCTTTGCTAACTCGATTTTTGAACCGCTTTGGAATAGTAAATACATCAGCCATATCCAGATCACCTGTTCCGAAAACCTTGGCATGGAAGGCGGACGCGGCGGTTATTATGAAAAATCAGGAGCCCTCCGCGACATGGTCCAAAATCACTTGCTGCAACTCCTCAGCCTAGTCGCCATGGAGCCTCCCACTGACCTAAGTGCCGATGGCGTACGCGATGAAAAAGTCAAAGTCATCCGCTCACTTCGCCAATGGGACACCCCCGAAAAGGTTTCCAAAAACGTAGTCCGAGCTCAATACACCGCCGGCCATGTCGATGGTATTCCGGTGCCAGGCTACCGCGAAGAAGATCGCGTGAGCCCTGAGTCGGATACTGAAGCTTATGTCGCCGTGCGCCTTCTTATCGACACTTGGCGTTGGAGCGGGGTACCGTTTTACATTCGAATGGGTAAGCGCTTGCCTAAAAAGTCTACCGAGATTTCCGTCCACTTCAAAGACGCGCCGTGCGTGCTATTCAACGCCATCGCTGGCGGAGTTCCAGGCGGTAACGTGCTGGTCATTCGTATCCAGCCAGACGAAGGCATCTCATTACGTATGGTTTCCAAAATCCCCGGCACCAGCCTGAGACTCGAACCCGTCAAAATGGACTTCCACTACGCCACCAGTTTTGGCAAGGGCAGCCCAGAAGCCTACGAACGACTGCTTCTCGACGCTATTGCCGGTGACGCCACCCTCTTCGCCCGCCGCGACGAAGTCGAAGAAGCTTGGAAATTCATCGACCATATCGAGCACGCTTGGCACCAATCCACCAGCCCACCGCCGATGGCCGAGTTTGTCGCCGGCTCTTGGGGCCCACGCGAAGCCGACGAATTGCTGCAGCAAGACGGCAACCAGTGGCGCAGGCTGTGATTTTTTCCGGTGGCTTCGGGCGTCAGCTGATGTCTGCTAAATTTCGAACATCAACATGATCTTCCCACGCAAAGTCAAAAGCCAGTTAGTCACTAACGGCAAGGGACCAAATCGCGAGATCCCGATCAAAGTGAGGATCAGTTTGACTACTCGTATCGAGCGCCAGAACCACAAATTCTTGCTTTGGGATTAAGTAAACAAAGAATTGATCGCCGATGGCACCGTACAAGCTTAAGATCAAAACAGCAGTCCGAAAAAATCTGGTAGATCTACGGCTGTCCATCGCCACGCATATCGCTGAAGTGATCGAGATACTAGCAGACAAACTAGATCCTGCGAAATTTAGGAAATTGAAGGGATTTGATGATAGAGATCGAATTAGATTCGGTGATGATCGGGTGGTATAATAAATCTGAAATTTCATCCTGACTATTTTGATCATCCGCATCGGCTACCACAAAGACATTTACCGCTAACATGAGCACACTCCTAGAAACCATCCCCACGATTTGCCCCGAACTCGGGACCGAAGTTGCCGTTTCAGCGATCGACCGTGAATTACGGAAACTTTGGGAGCAAGACGATGCCCGCACCAATGCCTCACTGATGAACCTCGTGGTTTATTCAGAAAAGCCCGGGGCCTTAATTGAGAACTCGGAAATTATCCGCGAACTTACCCGCGAACATGCCTGCAGGGCGATCCTCGTCGGCATTGATCCTCACCAATCCGACCCTAGCCTTCGCGCTTGGATCACTGCCCATTGTCATCTCGCAGATGGCCGAAAATCGGTTTGCTGTGAGCAAATCGCTTTCTATCTCACCGGCCGCGTCACCGGCCGGTTTCGCAACACCGTTTTCGCGCATCTCAATTCCGACTTACCGCTCATTTTCTGGTGGCAAGGTGAACTCTCAGAAATTCTTACCGAGCGCCTCGTCAGCGTGATGGATCGGTTAATTATCGACAGCTCGTCGTGGGCAGATCCTGTGTCCTCATTCGCGAGAATCGAAGAAACCTCACAGTCCAATCCGGACCTCATAATTCAAGACCACGCATGGACTCGCTCTTGGCAATTCCGTGTCGGAATCGCTAGCCTTTTTGATGATCCTGCAGCGCAAGACACCTTATCCGAGATCAACCATATCGAGATTATTTACCATCCCGATCACCGCAACAGCGCCCTCCAAGTCCTCGCTTGGCTCGCGGTTCAAGCTGGCTGGAAAGACCGCGAATCTTCGGCTCCATTTGCCTTCGAATCCAATACCGGCAAGGCCATTTACGTGCAGCTACAACCCGACTCCTGCTCACCAGCACTTTCCGCAGTCGTCATTCGCGCCAAAGACACAACCATTCAAGTTACCCAGCAACTAGGAGCCTCACACGTCGAGCGGCAAATCCAAGCAGCCGCTTACAAAGCAAGCTCACTCTCGCCAGTCGATCCGATAAGCCCTGCCGAACTCGTTGCCGTGCAACTGGCTCGCGGTGGTAAAAACTCACTCTATCAAAAAATACTGCCACGTTTTCGGGCGATGTTGCTCAAATGACTTTTCAGTAAAACTCATAAACTTATCTTCGGTCAAGGATCTCAAACAAAAAGTCGCAGATCAAGCGCCGGACTTAGGTCAGTGGCTTCTGGCCATCAAGCTTCTGCTTGAGGGAGAACTGAAAATCGCGACAGTGGCGCAACTCGTCGGGCATTATCGCAACAGCATCAAGGATTGGATCAAGCTCTTCCGGGATCGTGGAATTGAGGCGCTTCTGATGCGTGGGGAGGCTTTGGAAAGAAAGAGCACGATGTCGGTTGAAGCCAAGGCGCAGCCAACCGAAATACTCAGGGCGGGAGAATTCAGGACTAACTTCATCTACTATCAGCGGGAAAAGCTCGGAGGGCGGCGAGCACGTTCAAAATCACACTTGCGAAGAGCTTGCCGCGCTGGCAACACCCGCAGGTTGCAAAATCGTGAGTGCCAGTAATTTTGTGTAAATGATTTTCTGCCGACTAGTGTTAGTGATTGTTAGCCATGCAGTCTCCAAACTCGATGCCGGAGTGACTCAGGACGCTGGGCAACTTCGAGATGCTTAGGATCCGATCGGTGTGGAAAACTAAGCTGAGGTTGTGGCCCAGACTTGCTTCAGACGGACAATAGAATCGCGCCAGGGAGCCTGTTTGTAGATCCAGACACG
>JAYWAR010000044.1:0-7081 GCA_043782285.1 Akkermansiaceae bacterium
CTACCCAGTGGTTCGTGGGCGGCTCCTTGACTTGCCGCTGTTCACGTCAGCTCGATTACTTTAGTTCTCATTTATGAAAAGTTACGCCCGGATTTTTGCTTGTTGGTTGCTGTTGCTCACCGCGAGGAGTCATGCGGATCACGTCATCGTTACCGGCGGGCCCACTTTGCGAAAGTGGGAAAATCTGCGGGTGCCAGATGATCAACATGACCGCTGGTGGGCAAATTTCATCCGCGCCTCGACTCTTCGGATCGCGGAAATTCGGCAAGCTTATGGGCCAGAGGCACCGATTGTATGGTTCGTTTACCAACCAAGCTATCAGTCGCGCGGCCGTGAGGACACCAAGCCTTACACTTCATGGATTGTGGAGCTGGCTGCCAAACGACGGGTCAATTTAGTTTGGTTTAATGGTTCGGGAGAATTTATTCAGGTGCTGAATTCCCGGCCGCGCGGTTCCATTCAGACCTTCGATTTTTTTGGTCATTCCAATCGATATGCGTTTTTGTTCGACTACGGAAATGAAATCATGGCCGTTTCGACCGCTTGGCTTCATCAACGGGATCTTCCGCGAATCAAGTCGTCGATTTTCGATCGCAAAGCGTATTGCAAAAGCTGGGGCTGTCATACGGGTGAAAGCATGAGTGCGGTTTGGAAGCATGCGACTGGGATTGCTCTCGAAGGTGCCGATGGTCCAACTTCCTACAGCAACGTCGGCAAGGGCAGCATGCCGGTCGTTCACGGCAAATGGACACAATAAAATCCCAGCTTCGCGGATCCTATTTTTTCAGTCCTTGTGACCCGACTACAAAAAACCTCATGCAGCGCATGAGGTTTTTTGTGGTGTAAATTTATGTTGGATCTGGAAGCGGCCCGGATTGAATCCAAGGCCGCATCAATTCACGCTGCAAGTTTTCGTTAGGGAGCGGTGGCGTTCAGCCGGCCGAACAACTTACCGCCGGCAGCCTTGATCGCTGGAACGGTGATCACGATGGTGTCGGTCGCTGAATCGGGGGTGTTTTCAGTGACGTTAACTACCACGCCGTCGGAGGTGTTGCTAACTGTCCCGACAGGCACCGCGTTCGGAGTTGGAAAGGTGAGATCATTGGACCATTGGAAATTAAGTCTCACCACTCCTTCGGAGACGTTCTTGCGTTTGAAGGTGAAAATTAAATCACCGGTGCTGTTTGAAGAAGTTGGCAACAAGGCGGCGGAGTTGGAACCAGGATTGGCTGGGTTTGGCTCGCCACCGAGCACCTGCTCAAGAGCGTTCGGGATGTTATCATGGTCTGGATCTGCATTCGCGTCGGCGTTGAGGCCGCTGAGACCTTTGCTCGCGATCCATGAAACATAAGGAACCGCTGTCGAGGTGCTGAGTGGCACTTGAGCGAAGGTGAGCGCGGCGATGCCATTGCTGCCATAGAGCAAGTTGGCTTGTGCACTGCCCCATGTGGAGCCCATCACATAAGTGATGGTGCTGGCGGTGGAGGCTGCGGCCAATTGCAGTTTGACGATGGTTCCGGAGGCGCTGCCGGAGGCGACTTTGCCAGACAAGCCGTCGAGGAAAATCAAGCTCGGAATGCCAGCATTCCAAGCCATATTTTGGCTGAATTCCAAGGCAATTTCGGTACGTGCGGCGCTGGTAAAATAGGCATTTTTCAAGTCCGGTGCGGTGAGTACCTCGCTGGAATTGCGCCCATAAAAGTCTTGTTGTACCAAGGGACTGATCAGGTCGGCCATGAATTGATAACCTGCAAGATTGTAATGGCAGCCGGAGCCGGGAATGATCCCCAGCGTGCTCATGATGCGCATGTTGGAAAACATCCGCGGTAAGGTCCGCTGAGTTTCGCGCAGCATGTCGTTGGCCGAAGTATCTCCGCAGGCAGCAGGCCAAATCTGGAAAATATAGTAGTTGCTGAGGTTCGGATAGTTCTGTTTCCAAGCGCCCGACATCGTTGCAAAGTTTTGCTGATACCATTTGTAATCGAAGTCACCGCTGTAGGGGCCTTCTCTTCCTTGGTCTTGCTCTCCTTGGTGCCAGAGCACCGCACGGATGCCGTGGGTGAGCTTGGCTGCCTTCATCCGTGTCAGCAAGCGGCCATAAATCGTACTGCTGTCTTCTTGGTTCAACTCATTGCGCAGATGTAGATCGATCCGGGTGCCACCGACGGCTCCGTTGATGATGCAAATCGGGATTTTGTTTTGCTCCAGGAAGGTTCGAGCAATGTCGATGCCCCATGCTCCGATCTGATACATTCCATAATTGGCGGTGCCCCACAGGCGGGTACGCAGCGCGGTACCCCAGCCGCCGGTAATGGTTCCGTTGTATGAATTTCCATAGGTGCGGATCCAGTCGTTGGTATAATAATCCGCTTCCGGTGGGGTCCCGTTATTGGGAGTCTCTGCGACCGTATTTGACTGGCCTTCCAGAATGTAAGCGTCACCGCAGATCAAGTTACTAACAGTCGCGACTGGAGTGTCGATGCCGCCGGTGGTGGTGCCGTAAACCACCTTGTATTTGTAAAGGCCGCCAAGAATCGGGGCGGCAAAGCTATAGGCTCCACCGGCTAGGGACTGGCGGAGGGTGCTTCCGTAGGGGACGTCTGAGCCGGTCTCGGTTGTGTAGACTTTCAAATAGACCGTGTTTGGGGTGCCAGTCTCTGTACCCAGGTAATAAATTTTTCCGTAGCCACTCGAATCGCGGGCGAAGAACTGGCCATCGACCGGTTTTTCGTTGGCCTCAGGGGTGCGTTGGACCCAAGCCTCATTGGTAGGTTGTTGGACATTGAGGGTAACGGTGTGGGTGCTCGGCCAGCCGCCGTTGTCCATCACCAGCGTCACGGTCATGGGGCCATTGCCTTGAGCACGAGTCAAAGTCATGCTTTTGCCACTGGTCGTCTGGGTTGCAGCGATGCCGCCTATGCTCCACTTATAAGTGAGGTTGGTGCCACCGGTGGAAGCTAGCAGCGCTGCATTGGTGACGTTTGCTTGGACCGTAATCGTTTGGCGGCCATCCCAAGTGCTGGGTGCGGTGAGGGTAAACTCAGGGTCGGCGATGGTTCTGACATTGACCGTAACGGTGTAGTCTTTGACGCTATTATCGGTGGCGGTAACAAGATAGTGGACCGGACTGGTGAAGTTTTGGCTTGAGCCGGACACCGGTAAACAAGTCGCGCCATAAGCGAGAGTGTAAGTGGGATTCAGTGCCGTGACATTGGTTCCATACGGCATGCTGATGCTGATGTTGGAGCCAGTGATGGTAGCATTGCCGGAAGTGGGGAAAGTGAAGCTGAGAATATCATTCTGAGGGGTGGTGTCTACCAGCTGAAATCCATTGAGAACCAGCTCTCCGGTTGATTTTGCATCGACGCTCAGTGCTCCCGTCGCGCTGGGGACAAGACCGGTAAACTTGACGTGAGTTTTGCCTTCAGTCCAATCGGTGACGCTGGTGTATTTAAGAATGGTTTCGACCGTGCCGACCCTGAAGGTTGAAGTCGGACTGCCGGTGTTGTGGAGACTGGCGATGTAGAGACTGTAGGTGTGAGCGGGGTTCAGACCTGTGAGTGCGAGCATCGTGGTATAACTCGGGTAAGTGGCGATTAATCCCGAGACTAACATCCGATTTGTACCAAGGGCATTCCAGTCGTTCCACGGGCCATTTTGCATGGTGCTGGTGAGACCGACTCCGGTTGCAGTTCCTTGGGAATCTTTGAGGCTGGCACTATTTGTTCCGCCAGTGTTGAAGTCATTCCAAAAGTTGCCGCTGTAGATTGCGGGGGCCACTCGGCTGGCGCTGCCACTGGCGGATGTATCTTCGGAGTAGTAGCCGTTAAGCCATGCGTTGCCGGGATAAGTCCCACCTGCATAGTTGACGTTAATCGCTGTTGGAGCTTGAGCTGAAGTGAGAGCAGATGTCGAAGATGCCGGAGTCGGACCGTTTTCGCTGCTCAGAGCCTGTGCCGCAGTGGCGGCACTCGTGACAAACGCCGCTGCACACGCGAGAAGTTTGAGGGTTTGTTGTAGAGGTTGGAGAATCGTCATGGGTTTTTTTTAGAGTGAATTTTTTCAAAAAAAATACAGAAGATGGAAAATGCATTGCATGATGCAAAATTCTGAAGCGTGGATTTGACATAACAATTTCCAACAACGCAATATATCCGGAGATTTCGTTAGGCAAATTCTTTCGTGGAAAATATGCAGTATCGACCTTAAAAAGGGTCAAATTTGGCGCATTCGGAGTTGATGCCGCCCAATATTTCAGGGGCGGGACATGGTATTGGGTCGTCCCAAGCATCCTCAAAGGTTTGGCTTGAGGGGAGACGTTTTTTGAATTTTCAGGTGAAATTTTTCAAGTATCGCGTATCTGTAAGTGTTGAAAAATAACATCTTTCAAGAATTTTTGTCACGGCGGTTGCGGGTTCTCCTTACGGGTGCTGCCGATGGGGTACCTCCTTGGCTGGAGGCAGTCGCGGCCGGGGATGGGCCGGGGCTTTATTTGCCGAATGAGGCACCATGGGTTGCCCATGCGGATCTGGCGACGCTGGTCGGTGGAGTGCGTGCGCTGCTGATGCAGGCGCTGCATCCAGGCAGCCTCGCTGGAGTTCGCAGTCACTCGCGCTACAAAGATGACCCATTAGGCCGACTCTCGGGCACGATCCGCTGGCTCACGGTCACAACTTACGGCTCGCATGAGGCCATCGCGGGTGAAGCGAGCCGTGTTAACCGGATGCACGAGCGGGTGAAGGGGGAGTATCAAGATGCCGACGGCAAACCTCGCGGTTATCGTGCGGCCGACCCTGATTTATTGCGCTGGGTTCATATCGCATTCATGGATTCATTTTTGCGGAGCCATCAGACCTATTCCACGCGTCCGTTGCCGGGTGGGGCAGACGCTTACATTCGACTCTGGTCGAAGGCGGTTGCGCCGTTGGGACTCAGTGCGGTGCCGATGGATGAAGCGTCATTGCTGGCAGAGCTCGTTCGTTATCGTCCCGCATTGTGCGTGACCGAGGACACTCGTGAGACCATTCAATGGATTAAGAATCCGCCATTGCCCGTCACTTCACGGCCGATGTATGCACTGCTGTTTCAATCCGCAGTCGCCTCGTTGCCGGCGGATTATCAGAAAATGATGGGCCTGCGCTCGGTGCCGTTGGAGATCATTCGACCGTTGACGACTGGAGTTTTAAAGCTCATGCGTTTCGCCATCGGTCCAGACAGCGCGATCGAAGATGCGGCGATCTTACGTTTGCATCGAGCGGGATTGATGGTAGATGGAAGAGTGATAGGATAATTGCTGCAATTGGAAAATCTCCGGATTATTTGCCGGGGGATGCGGCTGTTTCGAGAAACCAAGCGAGCGCGGATTTGAGGTGCTCTTGGGAAATGCTGTGGCCGCCGTCGAAGGTCTCCGTGCGGACTGCCCCAAACTCTTTTTTTACACCAGCAGCCACGAATTCGCCCTGTTTCACCGTCGCGATTTCGTCGGTCTTGCCATTGCTGACAAATACTTTGATCTTTTTCAGATCCTTGCTGTGAACCTTGGTTTCATTCTTGGTGCTTTCTGTTAGGTTTTCATTGCAGCCGCTGAGAAAGAGCCCGACGACGTTCAGCCCCGCGGTGCAAAGCTGGCCGACGCGGTAAAACGAGGTTTTCGATCCGCCAGAATACCCCGCACAGGCAAACTGCGATTTCGCGAAACCCGGCCATTCGGCGGAAAGCATTGTCACCGCTTGATGTTGAATCGGCAGATCAAAGTTCGCGGCTTGATTGTCCTCCCGTCGGGGATTTCCAAGATTGCAATCCACCGCGATGACGACCCAGCCCTCAGCGAGTGCGGTGCTGGAATAGTTGGAAACCGCGGGACAGTTTCCTGAGGTACGATCCGCTTCGCTATTAATCGGAGAGCTGACCCAGAGCACTTTATGTGGTACTGCGGGATCGAAATCCAAAGGCAAGAGGATGGCGATTTTAATCCCGGTGATGTCCTTATTTGCCCGGGTCTTTTTGAGTGTTTCTTCGGTGAGTGGTGCTTCTATTAGGTTGAGTTCGCCATTCTTTCGGAGTTCATTGCCCGCGAGCTGGATTTTGGCGATGGTGGCGATGGGGATCGTTTGAGTAGGAGCCAGTGCCTTGATCATACCCTGATCTGCCGTGCTGAAGTTAGCGAGTGGAAGGGTAAATAGCTTACCGGCTTTCGAAATCGTTACCTTATCATCTGCGAGGCTTACGAGCTCTGCTTCAATCGTTTTTCCGGTCACATCGGTGAACGAGCGAGCCGCGAGTATCCCGCTGAGAACCAGCGCCAGGAGCAACAATCGAATTAACATGATCGCACCATGCGGATCTTCACGGGTGGTGTCAAGACAGCTGCGAGGATGGCAAGTTCACGTTGCGAAACGAAATACTATGGGATTTTTTTCTCAAAGAGGAAAGTCTGCATTTGGTTTGGGCAATCGGTATTGAAAGGGCTTAATAAATTTGCACATCAGTGAATTTAATATTTTGTCGAAACTTCGTCGAATTTGTTATCACCAAAGACTGCTTAAAACCACGAGTCCGCAAAATCCCCAGCTTTTTCAAAACTAAATTATCGCATTGACGAGCTGCTATCGCCCTTGATTGAGAAAATTGACGGATGTTGTTTTTTAGTTTTTGCTCCGACACTCGTTTTGCTCGAGAAACACTTGAGTCAAGAAAACATTTCTTGTCTTAAACTCACCAGTCAGACTGTGGATCGCGCTCTGGAGTGAAAAATTTCGAGCTGGGAGGGTTCCCATTTTTTCATTTTGTTTAAAGCGGGCGGCACTGTTTCAACGCGGCCATTCGCGACAGCATCATTCACTGGATTTCCAGAAATTTATTTGAAACTGCTGAACGGCCGGAGTCATGATTCTCGTTTTTGGTATTGAAGATGACTTTAAATCGGGTTTTTAAAAAATAGAATTATGGATCAAATGTGATCACTAAAGTTGAAATACCCGTCGCGAAAAAATAGGCCGAAATTTTTCTGGCAAATCCAGAAACCCAACGAGTATCGTCGAAATTCCAACGAAATAAGTTAATTTGCGTTCATTTAAGAATA
>JAYWAR010000045.1:0-2547 GCA_043782285.1 Akkermansiaceae bacterium
GCCATCGCCGACGGCTTCCGCACCGGTGACATCGCCACCCGCCAACCCGGCGAAATCCAAGTCGGGACCCAAGCAATGGGCGCGGCAATTTTAGCGCGACTCTGACAATACCTGACCGTCAAAAGCCACGGTCCGGGCGCGCATCGAACTCAATCGGTTTCAGCGACGCACGGACTTGGCATTTTCCTCGATCGCCCGGGCGATGACGCCAAAGACCAAAATTCCAAGGATCACCGAGTAAAACAACCAGATGGTATTTTTACCTGCGGTGAAACCGTAGTTATGCAGGCCGGTATTGAGGAAATTTACATGCCACCACGAAAACGTCACCACCGCACCGGTGAAAACCGCCGCGAAATGCAAGCCCCACTCCTTGATGTAACCGCCGAGGCGAGCATGAAGGATCGCTAAGGTCCACAAAACGATAAGCAGCGCACCATTTTCCTTAGGGTCCCAGCCCCAAAAGCGGCCCCATGAATCGTTGGCCCAGATTCCGCCAAGTACGGTACCGACCAAGGCGAGAAATAAAGTGAGGCAAATCATCCCATAAACCGCGCGAGTCAGCGAACGGCGAATGTCCTTATCACCATTGTCCAAGCACAGGCCGCGCATCAGGAGATAAATAAAGCCTAAAAACGCACTGAGTAAACCTGCGGCGTAGCCAAGGGTGATCGTTAACACGTGAATGGTGAGCCAGTAATTCGAATTTAGAACCGCAACCAATGGATCCATGTTGTCCTTCGCATCACCGAGCTCAAAGCGACGAGAAAGAATAATCAGCAAGGTGCCGAGGATTGGAGCGATCCCAAGCGCGAAACGGCGGCGCGTCATCCATTCAATCAGGAGTGAAATCAGGATCACAGTGGAGGCAATAAAAATGATGGTATCGTAGAGATTTCCAACCGGTGGCCGTTGCATGATGATGCAACGCTGGACAATCGCAATGATGCACAGGATCAAGCCACTGGCTGTGCTGGCAAGCGTCAACCACGCCAAAATTTTACCCGCCCGTCCGCGGCCAAGTGTCCACATCGCCAAGGCAGTCAGTGTGCCGAGAATGAAAAATACCAGAGCATTGAGAAACCAATTTTTCTGATAAAAATCCGCTTCCATTTTCACATGCGGGTATTCACCACGAGCTTCAGCGCGCTTCACCAAGCCGTCACGGAGTGCCGTTAGCGGCTCGCGAAAAACCGCTTCGCTCTCGCCAATCGAACGAGCGGTGGTTTCTAGTGACTTAATATCGGCAATCGCTAGCTGGGACTCTGCTTGTGGCTCACTGATGACATGGTAAATCGAATTTCCCGCACTCAACCACGCTGCAACTTGAGGATCGGCAGGCGGAAATATGAAAAGCCCGAACTTTGAATAGTTCGCCGCATCCTCCACTTGTTGAATTAGACTGACAATATGCTCAACCGATTGTCCACTGGCCTTCGTTTTCGCCGCCTGCTGCTGAATGAGCAGTGCGCTGGACATAATTGCACTGACGTCTGTCCGCTGGTCGGCAGCCCCATTTTTGCCGGTTCCTTGAAGGGTCACCCCGAAGCGCGCGAAGTTGAAATAACCGAGAAGACTTTCATATTCCCGAAGATTGTAGGCGAGTGCGAGAGTCTGCTCTTGGACAGGATCCCGTTTGTCCTTTTCGACCCCCTCGTAGGTCTTCGCCAACTCAACCAGCTTGTCGCGCGCCGGCTCAATGTCCGCATAACTGTAGCGATCGCGCTTGCCACGGGCCTTCACCCCAATCGCTTCCAACACCGCCGAGTTGTCGATCCGGAAGGTCGGTAGCTCGATCGCGAGTTGCGGCCGAAACAAGGTATCCATCATCCATGCCGTCGGCGTGATCTTGACGGTCTTACCATCACGCCCCTGAATTTCCATCGAGCGCGCGCCGTGCAAACTTAGCATCGTGAAGCCGGCGTAGGTCGAGAACGGCTTGATCCGGCCACCATTCTGAAGCGGAATTGACTCTGCGATCTGGAGCGTTGCAGATTCCCAACGGGTGTAGCCGTCGATTTTACGGACTTCGCCTTTCGGCATGTTATCGACGACGACATTGTAGAACACCGCAAGCAACACCAGCATCGCAAGGCCCGCAGCGATCCAACGCCCTATTTTTGAAGATGACTTAGACATGGCTTTTTTTGCGTGAACCACCGACGAGGAAAGAACTCAGTTTAATCAGGAAAGTAATGGCCATCCCAATAGCGACAATGATAAGGCTGTATTTCGGCCATTGGTCAGCAGGATTTCGAACGACTTCAAACACCGAATACATCTTTTGACCTGGACCTGCGCCAGGAGGGCCATAACTGGCTTGGAAAAAAGTCAAACCGCGGTAGCGCATGGGCTCGTTCATCTGGATGGTGGCCTTGGCCTCACCCCCATTTTCGAGGCGAGTGACTTTACTGACAAATTTAGCCGCCATCATCGTACCGGGGTGGAAAGCGGCGGTAAATTGGTCAAGCTTCAGGGTGAATGGCATTGTCCAGAGCCGTTTGTGCATATCGACCGTGAAAACCCGGTCGTTGAGGCGATAGGAAA
>JAYWAR010000046.1:0-2542 GCA_043782285.1 Akkermansiaceae bacterium
GTCACTTGATCCTCGACCTCCTGCGGGCCGCGACCCATCCAGTCAGCAAAGACGATCACTTGATTTTCACTCAGGTCTGGGATGGCATCAACCGGAGTTTGATAAATTGCTTTGATCCCAAATGCGATGATAAACAACGCCGAGCAAACCACGAGAAAGCGATTGTTGAGGGCACTGGCAATGACGGCGTTGATCATGGTTTTACTTCCACACCACAGTCTGACATTTCCTTACCCCAATAGGGATTGTGTAGATCGCTGCGGAGTTGGATCCACTGCGCATTCGCCGGTGCACCGGGCCACAAATCTTGCGTCATCGGGCAGCGGAAAATTTTCAGTCCCGGAAAACTTTGGGTCCATCGCACCGCGAGGCTGGCAATTTCCTGACTCCATGGGAGAAAGGCTTTGCGGAGTGCTTTAAGCTCGGGATTGGTAGTAGGTGCTAAAGTTTTGATCAGGCCGTCGGGCGCGGGCGGGAGTTTTTCCAGAGCAATGTTTGCGGCTGTTAGGTTATCATCGGCGAGGGCAGTAGTTAGGGCTACGACTGCATTTAGATATGCCTTGATGTTTGCGGAGATCTCCATTTGCGGTGAGGCCGGAGCGGAGATCGCCATAGCATCGAGCTGAGCTTGGCTGTCGATGAGCATGTTCCCTGCTCGGACTACTCGCTCGCCTTGTTTCAGCCCATCCAGAACTTCCCAACAATCGTCACCGGCTCGGCCAAGCTTAAGCTCGCGTCGCTGATAGACGCCCTCAGCTTGTTCAACATAGACACGAGGGCAGCCACCTGGCCAGAGCACCGCACTGCGAGGAATCGCCAGAACCTCGGGTGCATCCAATTCGACCACGGCTGCGGCCGTGGTCTTATTTTTAATCTGCCCTTGGTGATTTTCTAATACGACTCGGATCGAAGCAGAGCGTGTCGTCTCATCGAGATTTGGACTGATGAAGTCGATCTTGGCTTTTAGCGACTCGCCGGGCAGTGACGGGATCTCGAGCGTCACCGCTTGGCCTTTGCGAAGTTGAGGCAAGTCCTGTTCGTAGGCACTGAATAAAAACCACATTTTGGTAAAATCGGCGATTTCAAACATTCGGTCGCCCTCTTTTACATACTGGCCTTCGCTAACATAACTCTTGACGATGGTGCCGCTGAGTGGAGCCAAAATCCCAAAGTGAATCTCGTCCGATTGGCGCTGCGGGATTCCTTTGATTTGTTCCCAGACTAGGCCGTATTGTTCCAGTCGCAGCCTGGTTTGATCAAGAGTGGGACTATTTTGTTCGAGAGCGAGTTTGTAGTCGTTTGCGGCGCTAAGCAAGGTACGACTGAAAAGAGTCACCAGCGGTTGCCGGCGGTTAATTTTATCGCCGTCGCCAGCCATCGCCAAGCTGTCGATCCGGCCTTCTACTGGAGCGCAGATAATGCCATGTCGCGACTCATCTTCGACGATTATTCCTGCGACGCGTTGGGTGAGAGCCAGTGCTTGTTTTCTAACTTCTGCAGTTTTCACCCCTAGCACATTCGGGCTCCCTTGGGGCAGCATGACGCTGTCACTCGCAACATGATCGAAATTTTGACCACCCGCGTAAATAGGGACCAAGTCCATTCCACACACCGTGCATTGGCCGGGGTGATCCGACTTCACCCAGGGGTGCATCGGACTTTGGTAGCACAGGATCTTGCGCGCGGCCGTCGCAGTTAGGCGCGGTGACTCTGGCCAAAACCGCGAAGCCGACCATCCCACCACCGCAGCAAGCAAGATGATGGCGAAATGGTTTAGTTTCATGCCGCAGAAAATCATTTTTCGGGCAGATGCGAAACATTTATGAATCGGTAAAATGCGGATTTTTCGCTAAGGAATCGTTTGAGACGGAGAATGGACCCATCATGCGACCATTTGGAAGAGTGTTGGATTGGAGACTTGCAGTCGAGAATTTTGCCGGGGGGATCATCAAGTTGAGCCTCCACTTCGTCCATGGCCTGCTGATGCGCTTCACTTAGATCGCATTCTTTCCCGGAGTATCGGTGGACAAGGCCGTTGAAATTTTCAACGCCCCCCTTTTACAACCAGGAGAACTCAAGACTGCTGTCGTAGTTGAGGATTTCAAAACGGCATTTCCCCATGGCTTTGATGATTCCTCGGCTGGTTTTGCTCTTCAGCTTGCTGAGCGGGTCCACCTCAGATCTTTTCGGCGCGGTGCTTTGCCTCCCGCTTCCCGAGAACCCTGGCTTGCGTCTGGCTGAGTCGATAGCACCTCTGCCCGGAGTTCCTTGCTGATAGTGCCTTAGCTGAATCCGATCGTTTTCGCGCGTTCTCGGCATGCGACTTAATGTTTTTCTTCATTCGCGAGATGACCTCACGGTCCTCGGTGCGGAAATTGCGGGATTCTTCAGGCATTGTTGGTTTTAGTCATTGCGCCCCTATGGCAATTCATCTTTCTGTCTCAAAATATTCTTTATGAGAGGAGCTCCACTCAATAAATGAATTTCAATTTTATTATAAACTAAGTCTTTGGCTGCCTTGAATTAAATCCATTTCAAAATC
>JAYWAR010000047.1:0-2540 GCA_043782285.1 Akkermansiaceae bacterium
CGACACTCGCGGCAGTAGCGTTTTTCGAGGAAATCCGGCAGCGTGGCGACTTTGGATTTCAGATAGAACGGGGCGAAAAAAAATCCGAGCAGGATCAAGGTGAAGGCCGCCATCCACTCGAAGTTGCCGTTCAGCAGGCCAGTGTCGTAGCCGGATTGCGCGAGGCTGACGAGGTGGACGCAGGAAATGTTCGTGGCGAAAAGCGCAAGGCCGATGACCGGCCATTTCAAAGTATGAGCCGCCATGAAGTAGTCACCGGCAACCGACTCACCTTGTTGCTGCCCCTTTTTCTTGGCGTTCATTCCGGCCCAACAGCCGAGGCCGACGACTCCGGCGAGATAAACAATGACGATGACCCAGTCGAGAAAGCTGATTTGCATGGTATGGGATTTTACGAATCTGGCGAAACCACTGTGGGCCGACGAGTTTTAGTTCCGTTTGTTCGGAAATTTGGAGGGTGGAGCATTGTCCGAGTCCGGTCTTGCACTATCCTGCGGCGGCGAATATTGAACACTTCATGAAAGCCGCAGCGCCCGCCCCGATTTATCAAAGTTCCGAAGATCACTTGGAAATCGACGACTGCGGCCCGCAATTCAGGGCGATTCGAGAAGGGAAAATCGAGCTACACGCGCTTTCGAAAGGCCGCTACCCAGGAAAGCGCATGAATTCAAACATCCTTCTAGGACTGACAAGCGTCGGTTTTTGGAGCTGCCGGAGTTCCCAGGACTGGGGGTTGAACTCCCACCGGAATGAAGGGCTGGAGATCTCGTTTCTCGAAACCGGTGGCATGGGTTTCGGGGTGGACGGTAGAGTTCACTCGTTGCAGGCCGGGAATCTAACGGTCACACGCCCTTGGCAGTTGCATAAGCTGGGGGATCCTAACATCGGACGCGGCAAGTTGTATTGGCTGATTCTGGACGTGGGTGTTAGGAGACCGAACCAAGAATGGAACTGGCCTTCGTGGGTCGTCCTGTCGCCGAAGGACTTGGCCGAGTTGACAAGGAAACTCCGGCAAGGCGAGCAGGCCGTGTGGGTCGCGAACCCGCAGATGCGGCAGGTGTTCCGGGACATCGCAGATTGTGTTTTGCGCTGGAGCCAACCCCGCGTGAGTTCGCGACTGGCGGTCGCCATCAACCGCTTGCTGGTGGAGGTTCTCGACGTGCTCGCCGAGCAACAGCATGAGGAATCTCCGTCACTGGTGACCCGGCGGCGGACGGTGGAATTGTTTCTAAACGACCTCGTCGAAAACCCATTGAGCTGCGCGGAGCCGTGGACGCTTGAGGGAATGGCGGCGCAGTGCGGCATGGGAATCACCGCGATGGCGAAGTATTGCAAGGAACTCGTCAACATCGGCCCCGTGGCGTTCCTGAACCAATGCCGTATCGATCATGCGGCTCAGGCACTTCGGGAAACACCGGGCATTTCCGTGACTCAAATCGCGATGCGCCTCGGATTTAATTCCAGCCAATACTTCGCCACCCTATTCCGCAAACGCCATCAAATGACGCCGGTGCAATACCGGTCACGGGAAGTCGCGGTCTGAAAATTGCTAGCTGAACCGACTTCACCGCGCTTGGGGCGACCGCCCGGCGGCGAGTCGTCGATATTGCTCCGGGGTCATCTGATGACGGTGCCTGAACGCCCGCGTCAGATAATTACCGCTCGAGAATCCGGTGGCCGCCGCGATTTCCTTGATGGATCTCGCACTGGTGCGCAGCAGTTCACAGACCTTTTCGTGGCGCAGCACGGAAATTTCCTCCTGCATGGTGCGGCCTACGTGCTTGGTGAATGCCTTGAGCATTCCCCGCTCCCCCAGCCCCGCATGGGCAGCTACGGCAGTGACCGAAAGGTTCGGATCGGTTAGGTGGTTCGTAATGAACATGCAGGCCTTGGCCACATGCACGTTGTCCATCGCAAAAATTTCGGAACTTAGACGGGTCGTAATTCCAGTGCCAGCGGGGACTACCCGGTGTCGCTCCTGGGATCGACCGTCGAGAATTTCATCCAAAAAAGCAGCTCCTTGGTAGGCCAGTTCCGCTAGGTCGAAGCGGACGCTCGACAGCGGCACCGGGCTGACCTCACAGAGCAACTCGTCGTTGTCCACCCCCATCACGGCCACCTGTTCGGGGACCAGCAGCCCCATGTCTAGGCAGGCTTTGATGATATCCACACCCACCGCGTCATTGTAGGCAAATACGGCAATCGGCTTCGGGAGTTCATTGAGCCGGGCACTAATCGCCCTGACTCGGCTTGCCCAGTCGATGGATTGCGAACTTAGGTCGGCAATCAGCGGCGGCAGGTGCGCCACCGAGTGGCCGGCCAATGCCAGACGCCCGATGAATCCCTGCAAGCGCTGCGCGTGGAATGCATCGTCAGCCAGCGGCGCGACGGCAAAGTGCTTGAACCGCCGGTCGAGGAAATACTCGGCCGCCGCCGCACCGAATGCCGCATAGTCGGTGTCGATCCGCGCCGCGTTGACCCGTTGGTTGAGATCGGTGATTTCCACGGTGGGCAGGCCCAGTGAGTTCACATGCTCGGCA
>JAYWAR010000048.1:0-7044 GCA_043782285.1 Akkermansiaceae bacterium
ATTTCAAAAAGACTTCCACAGTGCCCGTGCGAGCGGCTTGCGGCGCTGGTTGGCAGCTAATGTAGCACTTCAAACGGATTTTATCGTCGCTCGCTCGCACGCCGCTCTCGCTAAGATCCTCGATGCTGCCCCGGAGAGCGAAAAATCGCGGATCGAGGCGAATTACTACCACGTTGCCACCACCGCTCAGGGCACTTACGCGTTGATCGATTACGTAAATTTTAAAGGTGAGGGCACTCAAGTGGCGGAACGTTACCAAGGCCAAGGCTGGGGTTTAATGCAAGTCCTCGGTGGAATGAAGGATGTGGCTGCGGGGGCTCCGGCCGCCGTTGAATTTGCTGCTGCGGCAAAACGAGTCCTTTCGCACCGAATCGCCCATTCACCTCCTGCTCGTGGTGAAAAACGCTGGGAGCTCGGTTGGCACCACCGCTGCGACACCTACGCCAAACCGCTCTGACTCCCGCCAGATTTGTTCCCACGCAGATAACTTATTCGTGCTGACTCCCAAAATCTCCCTGAGCTTTCTACCTGGAGAAAGCCGGGACAGATTTGAACAGAAGGACGCAAAAGACGCAAAGGCTGAGAAACTCTGCCTCCCCTTGGTGCTCTTGCGTGCTTCTGTTTGAAATTCTAGGCTAGCAGACTTGCCGCGATTGTTTGGTTGTTTTTAAACGGGAATCACTTTGAATGTGATTCGCGTCATGCCTTTGCCAAGTGGCGAGCGTCTTATTTTACCAACGCAGATACCTTGCTCTGGTCGACGCAAACCGGTGCCATGATGACGCTCGATTTATCTTGGAATTCCGGAGCCTCAGCAGACCCTGGGACGGTGTTTTATTCTTTGAATTTGCTCCATTGGTCTGATGCTCGCAATCCTCAACAAAGATCGCGGTGGTTCCATCGAGTCAGATGATTCGTGGAGCTTAGTTTCTGTCATTACGGACGAGATCCGGCACGCAGGTGGTTTCGTGGTCACTGGAAAAACCGTGAAAATTTGAGGGGTGCGGTGAAGCCGAAAGTTGGAGCTCGCGGATCTTCGGTCAGCGCTCGCCGAGAACGAGATAAAAGACAGATTACAAACTGCTTCAGGCGTCACCAACTCGGTTCCTGCTGGCGAACGGCCTCATACAGCACGATCGCGATTGCTGTCGAGAGATTGAGGCTGCGGGTGCTACCGGGAACCATCGGGATCCGCAGTGCTTGTTGGCCGGCTTGTTCAATCAACTCTTCCGGCAGGCCGCGGGTCTCGCGGCCAAAAACTAGGTAGTCGCCAGCTTTGAATTTCGCCTGCCAAGGTGAAACGCTTGCCTTGGTGCTGAGAAACCAAAATTGCGAGTGCTCGTCAGCTGCCGCGCGCAGTTGCTCAAAAGATTGCCACACCTGCAATTTCACATCCTGCCAGTAGTCGAGGCCAGTGCGGCGGACGTGCTTGTCTGCCAGCGAAAACCCGAGCGGTTCGACCAGATGTAGCGTCGAATCCGTGGCTAAGGCAAGGCGCCCGGCTGCCCCAGCATTGTGCGGAATCTCCGGCTCGATCAGGACAAGGTGAAACATGCGGTCTTTTAAGTCGGTTCCTTGCGTCTTGCCAGCGTGATCGACAGCCCAAGGGCTCCGATAAAAATAAAATAACAGGCGAGCAACTCGAGGTAGCTCTTACAAATTTTAGGAATCTGCGGCGAAAACGCAGCTCCTAAGGTAGCCTTCCAAAACTTCGAGTTGCCGATTACTCGGTTGAATACGTAGATAATCAACAAGGCAGAACCGATCAACCCGGAGCCGGCATGATTTCCCAAGGTCGAAAAAAAATGCAGCATCACTCGTCGATGGCGAATGGTGGTGATCAGCGCAGTCAACAAAATCAAAGCGATCACCCAAACTGCGGGAAATTTGAGATTGAGGGTCCCCGAAATAAAATCGTCGATTTCACCCACAAACGCGGCAAAAAACCCCAAGGCGAGAACCCGACAAACCGGGCGATTTACCCCAGCATGGGAAGAAGCCCCGAACATCACCGCTGCCGCCGCCGCTAACAAAGATGCTTGCAACAACTCCACGGTGCCACTCTCAATCGGCACCTTTGGCCGATTGGGCAGCCACGCGGGCAGTAAAATCGCCACGGAGCCACCACAAATCAGGGCCACCCGTAACAGAGTGCGCGACCAAGATGAATTTCTTTGGAGTTCGAGGCTTTCGTCCGACATACAATTCAAGGCTAAAGCTCCCCCAGTTTTCATGCAAGGGCAAGCTGCCTGAGTCTTTGTACTTTGAAAAATCCTTCGGCCAGGAATCTCAAAAGCCACGATTCCGGCCTTGCCGTTGTCAGTCAGCACGTGTTGCTCAAAGCCAGCTCTCCGGGTCACCGCCGATGCCGTAGAGTCGCTTCAAATTAAGGGCTGACGCTCAAGCGGACAAAGCATCGCGCGGCGGCGGCTGGCATTGTGAAGACGACTTGGCTGCTGCTGATACTCAGATTTCCGGGATAAGTGACGGCGGCATCCGTCCAGGTGGAAAGGTCGCTCGAAACTTCCACTTTGAATGAGCTAAGGGTGGTGCCTGCCGCGCGTGGCCAAGTCACGCTGCCGGAGACCAGCCCCGGTAGAGCGGTGAAGGAATCTGCAGCGGCTCCCATAAAATACTCGATTCCGTTCGCCACGCCATCTTGGTCATGGTCTTGGGTGGCATTTTCGCCGGGGGCGTAAGTACTGAGCCACCAAGCGAGGGTGTTTGCTGTTGGTTGAAGCGAAAAAGCGCCGGATTCGAAAGGCAGATCCGGAGCGATCCCGTTGTGGCTTTGGTCACCACTGCCACCTTCCGTCAGCCAATTGGCTGCCGAGCTGAGCAGCGCGAGGTAGCTGGCGAAGTTAAGCTGGTTGGTCCGCGAACCGACGTAGACCGCCACGTCTTGATTATTTGGCAAATAGATCAACTGCGAAAGGGCCAAGCCGGTGCCTGCGGTGGAGTCGCCGTGATAGGTGGCAATCATGGCAAGGAACGCGGTGGGCGTCGCTGCGCTGCCTTGGTAAGCGTAAACGGTTTCATTGCTAGCTCCCAAATCGAAATTACCGGATCGGGTGAGGCTTCCGATACTGGCGGCGGGGCTTGAAGTCGCCAAGCCGCTGAAGCTGACCACGGTGCCAGCCGCCACTCCGCCAAGTGGGGCGGTCCAAGTAATCACGCCTTCACTGGAATCTATAAACCCGCCGCCCGCTCCCATCGCGCCACCGTTCCACTCATTGTCCGTGAAATAAATCACCTCGTTCGCGGCGATGCTTGTCAGCGCGACCCAAGCGAGGTCGTCACTGCCATCCGCGTTGAAACCGACAAAGCCAATCGCTCCCGGGCTCAGTAAGCTCGATGGGCTTGTGATCCAAGACGAGGTGAAATTGTCGATCGCCAAGCCGTGGTCAAGGCCGCTTTGATCTGGATCTTTCCAGCGGATCATCAGGCAGCTACCCGCAGGAACTGCGATATTGGGCTCGATCGAAATCGCGCTGCGGTTGGCGGGATCGTTGCCGTCGAGTGCGCCCGCTCCAATGCTGTTGATCGGACTGTCGAAATCGCCAAGTGGGATCGCGGTCCAACCGATGTTGCTGGCTTCTGGATTTAAAGTGCTCATCAACGAACTGCTTATTTTATACCATAAACTGACGACTTGCGGGTCGGTCACGCCACTTTTGCGCCATTGCTCGCCGGTGTAGGCCAAAGTACGGAGGGTGGCAGTTGTCGCAGAGGTGTTTTGAAACTGAACACCGTGGGCGAAGCTTCCCGCAGTCGCGCCGCTCGAGCCTAAAGCTCCTAAAGCCCGTTCACTGCTGCCAGTGTTGCCGTATGAGTAAAGGTGGCCACTGGTCGAGTTTCCTAAACTTGCCTCAATCGTCGTCCCGCTGCCGGTGCGTTGGGAATACCAACCCGCAAGCGTCGAATCATCCGTCCATACCGCAGAACCGCTGCTGGGCAAACTGTCGAAGTCTTGGGAATATCCGCCCGAACCGGTGATGGCAATCGGCGCGGCTTGGATCACGGCCTTGCCAAGGGCGAGCGCATAAATTGCGCATAATAGGTATTGAATCATAATTTGGGGGGATGCTGGCTAAAATGACGCCTCTTCGGCGAAAATTTAACCAATCACGGCTTATAGCGGACACCGCAGTGAGTGGCGAGAAATTTGAGGCTCAATCGCCGTTTATGATTGCAGTTCTCAAATTTTCAGGATTTACTGAAAACAGTGAATGGCGACATCGAAAAACTCAAACTTGCTCGGGACGAATTTGTCGCGCAATGGGGCGCACTCGGATCGCAGTGGGGAATCAACCGGACGATGGCCCAAATCCACGCCTTGCTGATGACTTCTCCGGAGTCGCTGACCACTGACGAAGTGATGGAAGAGTTACAAATCAGTCGTGGCAATGCGCATTCAAATCTTAAAGAGCTGGTTGCTTGGGGTTTGCTGCGCTCAGTGATGAAAAAAGGCGAGCGCCGGGAGTTTTTTGTCGCTGAAAAAGACGTCTGGCAAATTTTTACGATTGTCGCCCGCGAGCGCAAACGCCGTGAAATCGAACCGGCTTTGGCGATCCTTCACAAGTGCGCCGATGAAAGCCGGGACATTGGTAGCCCCGAAGGCAAAGCTTTTTACGAGCAAATGCGGGCACTCGAGGACTTCGTCGGCTTTGCCTCGAAAATGTCGGATCGAATCGCGGCGATGAAATACGGCTTCGCGGTGCAAATGGCGGCTAAATTACTCGGCTAAACCTAAAAAAATTTAATCTAAGTTTTCAGATTTTTCTGAAAGATCGGTATCAACAAAAACAAATAAATCAACCATTCCAATGAACCCAGTCATCGTGATTTTCGGAGCCAATGGATTTCTTGGCCGCTACCTGACTCGCCACTGCGTCCGCAACGGTAAAGAAGTGGTTGCCATCGGCCGCAGCCGCGAAGGCTGGAGTGGCGACGGGATGTTTCTCGAATGGGATGGCAAGACGCTTGGTCCGTGGGCACTCGCGTTGGAAGGGGCGGAAGCAGTAATCAATCTTGCCGGGCGTAGCGTGAATTGCCGCTACACGCCGGAAAATCGCCGCGAAATCGTCGATTCCCGGGTGGCTGCGACGCGAGTGATCGGTGAGGCTGTCGCCGCGTGCAAAGTGCCACCCAAGACCTGGCTAAATGCGAGCACCGCGACGTGGTATCGCCACGCTGAGGATCGGCCGCAAAATGACTGGCTCGGCGAGCCGGGCGAAGGATTTTCCTGCGAGGTAGCCCAAGCGTGGGAAGACGCATTTTTTGGGGCCGCAGTACCGGCCGCAACTCGCAAACTCGCGTTACGCATCGGGATGGTACTCGCAAATGAAACGTCCACGGTTTATGAGATATTGCGTAAACTCAGTCGTTACGGCCTTGGCGGGACGATGGGGAACGGCAAACAGCGGATGAGCTGGATCCACATGGAGGATTTCTTGCGGGCGGTGGATTTCGCGATCGATGACCCATTTCTCGATGGCTGCATCAATCTCACGGCACCCGAGTTTCCGAGCAATCGCGAGTGGATGCGGACCTTCCGCGAGGCAGTAGGGATGCCGCTTGGCTTGCCTGCGGCGAAGTGGATTTTGGAAATTGGCGCTCGGTGGATGGGCACCGAAACCGAGCTGGTGCTGAAAAGCCGTTGGGCTGAGCCGCTGCGCTTGCGTGACGCAGGTTTTCGCTGGCGCTGGGGCCGTGCAGTGGATGCCATTACCGATCTTCAAAGCCGTCCCGGGCTCAATGGTTTTTTCCGCGCCGCCGCCGAGCGCAGCGCTGGAGCTCGGGTTTGGTTACCTGCGGCAACTCGCTGAAAAACCACGACGTTTCAATCGCAAAATTGATCCGCAGCTACGGGTGAAACGCTATTTTCGCTGCCACTTCAGTCTGCCATGCAATTAGCAAAGGCCCTAAGTCGTTGGCTCTAATCGGTATTAACCTGTAAAATCTCTAATTTAAGGTTTTTCAGTTTGCCGCCGCGAGCCAAGTCACCTATGCAATGCGGGTGTTTGTTCCACCCCCTATAATTTTCATCTCCTTGTTGTCCGTATGATTCAACGAATTTTCCCCTTCATCGTGCTCGCCTTTGTGGCAGTCCTCGCCACCAGTTGCAGCAGCTCTGGTCCACTTGTCCTCGCAAAATCTTCGATATTTCCCGGCTCCGGGATTTATGCGAAACGCGAAAGCTTCTCATTGCCACCCGCATCTTCGCTCGCAGTTGCCGCCGCCGCCGGCAAGCCTCGGGACAAGCACTCGATGCCGGTCTACGCTTTCAGTGACCGCAATCGTATCGTCCGCACCACCGCTTATACCAGCAGCGAGTCCGACCACTTGATCTACGGTGACAAGAACGCCACGGGTACCGTTTTGCGTTACAATGACCATGTTCGCAGCGCTGCCGCAGACTGGTCATTTTATCCCGTGGGAACGACTTTCCGGATCAAGGGGCTGCCTTATCTTTATGTCGTCGATGATTATGGCTCGGCGTTACTCGGCACCGGCACGGTTGATATTTATACCCCAACCAAAGATATCATGAATTTGTGGGCGACTCGCACCATCGAGATGTCGGTCGTGCAGTGGGGCTCATTCACCCGCAGTGCCGAGCTACTCAGTCAGCGGACCAGTTACGACCATTGCCGTAAAATGCTGGCTAACATCGTTCGTCAGTCTCCCAACCTCAGCTGCGTGGTGAAGCGGTAAATTTACCGCCACTTTTTTTACGAGGCCCGGCTGTTTCCGCAGTTGAGCCTTTTTATTGAATCGGTGCCAACAATCTCGCCGCTCGGCAGGCCACCCGAAAATAATAGGGCTTGCCGGTGAAATCTTCGACCTTCGCTTCACGGGCATGCATGAAGTCGCGGCTCAGCATCGCCGTGACTTCCGCCACAAATTTCGGGTCAGTGGCAAAGGCGGTGATTTCAAAATTCAGCCGAAACGAGCGATTGTCCAAATTGGCTGTTCCCACCGCTGCCAGCCGATCATCGACCAACAACACTTTTTGATGCAAAAACCCGCGGTCATAACAAA
>JAYWAR010000049.1:0-2529 GCA_043782285.1 Akkermansiaceae bacterium
CTGCTGGATGAAGGCTTGACCATCATTCGCGCGGTTTATGACCGCTACCATCCCTCCAAGCGCAATCCTTATAATGAGATCGAGTGTTCTGACCACTATGCCCGGGCGATGTCGAGCTACGGTGCGCTTATCACCGCCAGTGGCTTCCGCCACAGCGGCCCGGATGGCATGGTCGGCTTCGCCCCGGTGCTTAATCCGGACGCTTTTAAATCCGCTTTCACGGTCGCCCAAGGGTGGGGCAGTTATCAGCGGAGTAAGATCGGCCAGCGCACCACCGAAACCATCACCCTCAAGCGCGGCACCCTTCGTCTGCGGAAATTCGAGTGCGGCCTCCCCACTGGCACTCTCGGCTTCCTTGCCCAAGCAACACGCAATGGCACCGCCCTCACTGCCACCTTCACTCTGAGCGGCAGTACCTTGCGTTGTACGCTCCCTGCGGATCTTACCCTTGCGGAAAATGATGTTTTTCAGATTATTCATGCCACCTCGGCTTTGGCCGCTAGCTCCGATCGCGACAACGACGGTCTCACCGACCTCGAAGAAGCCAGCGGCATGGATGATCCGTCCACGCTTGCTAACCCTGGTGGCTATCTCACCAACTCGGCATCAGCCGATACCGATGCGGATGGCACTCCCGACGGAGTTGAAAGTCGCTTGGGCACTAATCCACTTAACAGCAACGAGTATTTCCATCCGCTGATCTCGCGCAATGCAACAGGCCAAGCCGTTCTCACCTGGCCGAGCACTACCAGCACGACTTTCACCATCGAGCGTAGCACCAGTCTCAATGGTTGGACCCCCATCGCCACCAACCTCGTCGGCCAGTCTGGCCAAACGACCTACATCGACACCTCGACCAATTCCCCGCGCTTGTTCTATCGCGTACGCTTGAACTGAGTTGATAGACCTAGAAAATCCGAAGGAACACTCGGCAGCTTTGTTCTGATTCGCGCCAAGCTGGGGCGAACGCGCGGCCATGAAATCAACGGGTCAAAGTCTGAGTCTTCCCGAGATGGGCTAGAGAAAAATGGCCGGAGACAACGGCCTTGTCGCAAGGCGGCAGGAAGGTGGAAAAGCCAAGACCGTCGGCCCTGGCTCAACCGCGACTTTACAAAACTCGGGCATCTTCCACTGCTAAATAGCTGAGAATTGACAGCAACCGGTCTCCGTAAGGAGGTGAAACCCTAAATGGAGAGCCGGATGAGGGAAATCCGACGTTTCTACCTTGATCCAGCCACTTCGCTAGGTTTTCAGCAGGGAGTGGATCTCAGGGAGTTCTTTGAATACCGGCAAACGGACCGTAAAGATGCTACCTTGGCCAAATTCGCTACTGACGTGGATGCTGCCGCAGTGAGCTAGCACGATCGATTGGGTGATTGCCAGGCCGAGGCCGGTGCGGGCGGTCGCGCCGGAGCGGGCTTTGTCAGCACGGTAAAAGCGCTCAAAAATGTGGGGAAGATCGTGTGGTTGGATTCCTTGGCCGGTGTCAGCGATGGTCAAGATTACTTGCTCTGCGGCGGTGATGGCACTGATCCGGACCTTGCCGCCGGGCCGGTTGTAGAAAATGGCGTTGCTGATCAGGTTGGTGATCACTTGTTCAAGTTGTTCGGAGTTGCCGACACAAGTGCTGGGGTGAAGCTCGGTTTCAAGGCTGACGGCTTGTTGCTGGGCGAGGGGGCTCAGAAGCGCGGTGGCTTCGCGGACTAAGGGGCCGAGCTCGCAGGCCACTTGGCGGATACCGACTTGGCCGGAGTCGATACGGGCAAGGGTGAGGAGTGACTCGGTCAGTCGGCGCATCCGTTGGGCGGCTCGCAAGCTGGCTTCGAAGGCTTCGCGGTGCTCTTCGGTGAGTCCGTCGCTGGCGAGACCGTTTTGGGTGTGGGTGAGCATGACCGCCAGCGGGGTGCGCAGCTCGTGGGCGGCGTCGGCGGTGAAGCGGGCTTGCTGGCTAAAAACGGTATCGAGGCGGGCAAAGGTGGAATTTAAAACGCCGGTGAGTTGACCGAGTTCGCTCTCGGTGTCTTGGCTCAGAATGCGTTGGGTGAGATCGCCGCTGGCGATTTTTTCAGCGGCGCTGCTGATGGCGCGGATTGGGCGGAGGGCGCGAGTCACGAGCCAAGCGCCGCCGGCCAGACCGAGCACCAGGATCGAGCTACCGACGACGGCGAGCCACCATCCGAGTTGCTGGAGTCCAGTGAGTTGCTGGTGGATCGAGCGCCCGACCAGCACGCAATCGCCGGGACCGGGAAAGAGGAAGCTTTCGCGCAGTTCGCCCCGCGAGCGATTCGGCAGATCTCCAGACTTGGGTTTAGGCACATTACGCGGTGCGGTGGAGGAACGGTAAATCGGTGACTCGCCATGAAGCAGCCAGACGACATAGTAAAAAGCGCCATCTCCCTGTAGGTCAAATAGAGCCGCATTTTCGCGATTAAGCCCGAATTCGCGGAGCTCAGGGTCATCTTCGACCGGTCGTTGCGATTCGACGAGAACCGGTAAGCGTTGTTGGAGTTCCTCGTCGATACTGCGAAT
>JAYWAR010000050.1:0-2524 GCA_043782285.1 Akkermansiaceae bacterium
CTCTGTCGGAAAAAGAACCGGCTCGTCGCCGAGTATGCCCTGCGCGGCTTGGACCAATCCATCGCCGTCGCCGCCTGGCAGACCCAACTCACCGAATCCCTCCCCGAGGAACTGCGTGGCAGTCTGCCCACCATCAAGGAAATCGAAGCCGAGCTGGCTGGCGACCTTCCTCCCGAATCGCCCAAACAAGGCGAATCTCATGACTAACACATTCGAAATCCGCCGCATCAGTTCGGCGTTTCCTTCTAAAAGTGGCTGTGGCGTCCCGCCGCAGGCCGTCCGAGAGGCGTCTCGCCTCCCGTCTTCCGCCCCCAAGTTGACGATTTCCCGCATCAACCGTATTCAAGGAGTGTGGGAGTCTCGCCCACATCTTCCTTTTAAATTTCAGCGTTTCAGATTATCAGATCTCAGCTTTTACCCACAGCCCTCGTCGTCCTCACCAACCTCGAAAGCCTGAACTCCGTCCTCATCCGCCTAACCCGCTACAGCCCGCAGGCCTCGCCAATTACAACAACATCGTCATAGCACCATGAATTATCCACACGCCGCGTCCATTCCTTACGAGTGGACTCCTGATGATGTGATTCTGGATCTCTACCAAGTTCAAAATGTAACGGAAGGATACGGAAGCAATGCCAGAATCCTCCCCTTTCACGAAGGAGGTTTTGGACGTGTCTACAAAGTTTGGCATCGGTCGTGGAATCGCCACATGGCTGTCAAAACGCCAAAATCGGGTCTATTTGTGACATCCGAACAAAAACAGGCGTTTATCAAAGAATGCCAGACATGGATCAATCTCGGACTTCATCCGCATGTCGCGAGCTGCCATTATGTTCGTGATTTAGGAGAAGTCCCCAGGGTCTTTTCCGAGTATGCTGATGCCGGAACTCTTGGCGAGTGGATCAATTCGGGGAAAATCTACGAAGGCGATGCAAAAGCGATCCTCGAACGTATTCTCGACGTGGCTATTCAATTTGCATGGGGGTTACATCATGCTCACGAATCCGGGGTGATCCATCAGGATGTGAAGCCACTAAACGCCTTGATGTGGAACGACGGAACTCTGAAAGTCTCTGACTTTGGTATCGCAGGATCACGTCAGAGAGCCAACTTCATAGCACATACAAGCCAGCCACAAACAATCATGGTTACAGCGGGATCCATGACTCCTTCGTATTGTTCTCCCGAGCAGCAAAAGGGAATCAGTCTCGATAGAAGAACTGATATTTGGTCATGGGCGGTCTCAATAATGGAAATTTTCAACGGGGGAGTCTCTTGGGCGGTCGGACCAGCAGCTCCGTTTGCATTTGAGGCTTACATAGAATCAGGTCCGATGGTCGAAGGTATTCCTATGATCCCGCCGGAGTTGATACCGCTCTTCCGAAAGTGTTTTGCACAAGAATCTCAAAAACGCCCCGCAAACTTGCTGGAGTGCGCGAGAATCATACAGGAATATTATATCGATGGACTACAACTACAATATCAACGAAGTGAACCGATTGAGGTTCCGGACTCAGTCGAAAACCTGAGCAACAAGGCGCTTTCGATGATCGACCTTGGCAGAGGGGATGACGCCGCCGCACTTTTCGAACAAGCGCTCAAGAAAGCACCTACTGACCGAGCAACTATTTACAACTACAACCTTTACAAGTGGCGTAATCAACTCATTGCAGCAAATGAATTTATAGCCTCATTTGACGGAATCAAATCGGACACGCCAACTAAAGAACAAAAGCCGGGACTAGAAGACGCTCTTATCTGGTTCGAGCTCGGATTCTTTGAACAGGCTATCAAAGTCACACAATTCTTGGATAATAGTGATACTTCAGTTCAATTACTTGTAGATGAGCTGAAAAGGCATATTGAATCAAATACCGACCAGAAAAACATCATTGTTAATGTTCCCGGTGGGCAATTAAGCGGGTTGTTTTTCTCATGGGATGAATCGAAGATTTTTGCTCATTCAACTGACGTATGGTTTTTCGATTCCAACGCAGAATCACTTGAGAAAATATCAGGATTCCCGGAAAAGACCAAAAAAATCTATTCATTGCCGATGCACCGGTGGCTTGCGGCATCCCATTCACCAGAATACAGAGAGCATGTGATCACGGGATGGGACGAAAATTCTGGGAAGTTTTTTGAAATCATTCGTTCAGAAGCTAGGGTTTTAAATCTTGCTGAAACCTCTTTTGATCAATACCTAATCGCGGAAGTTGCTCATGATGACCCGATTGCTATTTTTTCACCACCTCATATTAAGATCCAGACAATTGACCTAAGAAGTTCTACTATTTCTGCAGATATTCTGGATGGAGCATCAATTATTACAACTTCGCAAGAATCAGGTATTATCGTCGCAAAAAGTTCAAACGCTAGGTATTATCAGAGCACAATCACTGTTTGGGATGGTCGAAGCGGAGTCACACTAGCTAGTTTAGAATTCGAAGATGATGATGGTTGTTTGACTACTGCCGCCACAGTTGACGAGGACAAGATGCGTCTTATCACATCAATTCCTTGG
>JAYWAR010000051.1:0-2509 GCA_043782285.1 Akkermansiaceae bacterium
AAAAACCCGCCTCTGGGGCCAGGACCTATCAGGAAGCATGCAAGGAGCCGGCGGAGTAGGCGGTCTCCTACTGATCACTGATCACTCGGCACTGATCACCTCCCATTATCCCCTCTACGACGGCAACGGCAACGTGTCCGAATACCTAACCACCACTGGATCAGTCGCCGCCCACTACGAATACGACCCCTTCGGGAATACGGTCGTCAACACCGACACCACCAATCAATTCACCTACCGCTTCAGCACCAAACCCCAAGACCCCGAAACCGGCCTCTACTGCTACGGCTACCGCTACTATGACTCAATGACGGGTCGCTGGCCATCTAGAGATCCGATTGAGGAACAAGGCGGGGTGAATTTGTATGGGTTTGTGGGGAATGATGGATTGAATCGGTGGGATCTGCTTGGCGCGTATTATCCAGGTAGTCGATATGGTATCTATATTCCCTTCCTTCCGATTTATGGAACTAGTGAAGCTGACGACATAACCGATAAAATACAGTGGGATCTAGGCAAGTTGACTGTTTCAGGTGTTGGTTACGATTTAACACTTGCGGCCATGAATCACGCTGATGGAACAATACCCGGGAATTGGACTTTGAATGCTGCTGAAAATGCTTCTGCAAAAAGTGCTACAGAGAATCACTCTAAAGAAGTTGCTTCTGGAAAAGACTTCGAGAAATGGTTGAAAGATAAAATGTATGATACTTACTTCTCCAGCCCTACAGGTAAATACAAGTGGCACGACGGCCCTCTAAATTTTCACTACAACAAGCCGACTGATGGTTACACTGCTTTTGGTGATGCTAGGTTGGAATTTGATGGAGATGTAAAAGTTTGTAAAGGATTGATAACCACATCAGTAGATTTGACGAAAGGGACTGTTAAACTGAATGACAATTTTACATTTTCTCCGTATTCTGCTATAGGAAATACGAATAGGTTTACGCCTACTGCTGTGGGATTCAGATTACAAGATTCTGGATGGCTGCGACGTTTTGATACCTCGGGATCATGGGATCTTGAAAGAAGCTACACATTTATATGGTAATTAAATTCATGATTATGTTGCGATTATTAATCGGCTTGGTGGCTTTTTTTTCGATAAGTTGCCACGAGTCATCAGAGGATGAAAAATCGATTGTTAGTTTTTCCGATACAACATTTGAGAAGTCGGCACGCTTAACAGGGATGCCGTTTTCTAAAAAGTGTAATTTAATAAACTATTATTTTCGTAGCGGTGGCCTTCAGGATTTAGCTATGTTGTGTAGATTTAGTTGTAGAGAATCGGATTTGACAGCAATAATAAAGGAATTTGTTGATTGGAATGACAAACAAATTGGAAAAGTTGCGACTCGTAAAATATTTTCTACTCCTCCTTACTCACTCCAAATTGTGCCAGTCGCGGATGCGAAATCTATAAAATGGTGGAATGTTGCAGATCGGAATATTATTTATGAGAGCCTTTGCAAGGATGGGTTTGGATGTAATTTTTGGGTTTCAAAATCAGTGGACGGGTTTGTGGATATTTATATGTATCAATCTTCATGAATCGGAGTAATAATTTTATGGCGACAGTATACAAGATCCCAGACAAAATGTGAGGTGCCCGCTTGCTATTTGCGTTTGCGGTGGTAAAAGAGAATATGTCGAGTCGGCGTTGGTTATCACCTTGGAAAGATTCGGCGGAAAAACCGGCAATTTACCACTGCATGAGCCGGGTGGTGGATCGGCGCTTCGTGTTTGGAGATGGGGAGCGCGAACATTTCCGAATGCTCACGACAAAGGGACAGGCCTTTTGTCAGAGTTTCGTGACAGAGGGACAGGCCACCTTTGCCGACGGCTCCACTTCGATCACCGCAACCTACCTTGACGGCCGCGCCAAATCCACCACCGGCAGCGCCGTCCCGGAGATGAGCTACGATTACGCCCCCCACAGTGAAAACGGCGGCGGAGAAACCACCCTCACCAACGCCTCGGGCGTGGTCACCACCCAGTTCAGTGATCTCCTCGGCCGCTCAAGCAAGACCGTCTCAGGAGCTTCTGGCACTGGCATTTCTACCTACTACCCCATCACCGCCGCCGCCGGTTGCCGTGGCAAGCTCAAGTCCATGACTGATGGCGATGCCGTCACCACCACCTACGGCTACGATGCAGAAGGCCAGCCCACCACCACCGCCCGCACCATCCCCCTTGCCAGTGGCACCGCCACCCAAGTCACCACCACCGCTCGCGATGTCGTCGCCAATGTCCTGCTCCAAGGGCGGAACTTAGGGGTTTCGCGCCGCCAGACCCAGACCCTCGCCGCCACCGGCCTTCCCACCGTCACCACCGGCGAGTCGTTTGCCGCCACCGCCGGTCTAATCAGCGGCAGCCGCAGTCTCGGCCGCGAAACCCTCAATGTCACCACCCGCCCGGACGCCGCCGGTGTCGCTACGACCACGGCCACTCAGCCAGATGGCACCAAGTCATTGCAAATTCGCAGCCACGGTCTCGTCACCGCCGT
>JAYWAR010000052.1:0-18776 GCA_043782285.1 Akkermansiaceae bacterium
GGAACTTGATATTTTTTCAGAGTCCCTGCGGCACGCGCACCGCCACTTCATCACCAAGGCTCAGGCTGAGTTCATCGAATTGCTTGCGTGAGAGCTCGAGATCAAGAAATTGGCCGTCATGGAGTTTAGCACTAAGGGTGGCAATAGAGCCCGCCGAAAACAGGTGCTGGACGCGAGCAAGCGAATCGGTGGCGGGGTTGAACTCAGCCGCGAAAACCACTTCAATCTCATGGGGGCGGAGGTAACGGACCTTTTTGCCAACTTGGAGTTTGTTGACGTTACCGAGAAACTCGTAAACGAAGGGACTGCGGGGATGATCATAAACGGCTTGTGGTTTACCGACTTGCTCAAGCTGAGCATTACGCATGACGACGACTTGGTCGGCGAGTTCGAGCGCTTCCTGTTGATCATGAGTGACGAATAAAGTGGTGATGCCGATTTCATCATGAAATACCCGAAGCCAGCGGCGGAGGTCCTTGCGGACTTGGGCGTCGAGTGCACCGAAGGGTTCGTCGAGCAGCAGTACCTTGGGGCGGATGGCGAGGGCACGAGCCAGGGCGACGCGTTGGCGCTGACCCCCTGAGAGTTCATGCGGGCGGCGGCGGTCGAGACCTTCGAGTTTAACGAGTTTGAGCAATTCCAATACGCGGTCGCGAATTTCCGCAGGCTTCGGCCGAGTGGCTCGGGGTAACACGCTGAGGCCGAACGCGATGTTCTGAGCAACACTCATGTGGCGGAACAGAGCGTAGTGTTGAAAAACGAAACCGACGCCACGTTTGAGGGCTGGGATTTCGCTGACATCTTTACCGTGAAAAGCGATTTTTCCGGGACCGGGATCGGCGAAGTCGAGGCCAGCCACGATCCGCAACAGCGTGGTTTTCCCTGAGCCCGACGGACCAAGCAGTGCCGTGAGCGAGCCGTCCGGCACTTCAAGCGAGATGTTTTCCAGCGCGGTATAGGTGCCGAAGGATTTGTTGATGGATTGAATAGAAATCGACATGGTCAATGTGGGTTGATGGTGGAATGGCCGGAGAAATGTTCAACCGCACTCTTGATGCCGAGGGTGAAGAGCGCGAGGAACGCAAGCAGAGTGGCGCAGGCGAAGGCGGCGCTAAATTGGTATTCGTTATAAAGGACTTCGATGTGCAGCGGCAGGGTGTTGGTCTGACCGCGGATGTGGCCGGAAACCACCGAGACCGCACCGAACTCGCCCATGGCGCGGGCGTTGCACAACAGGACGCCATAAAACAAGCCCCACTTGATATTCGGCAGGGTGACTCGCCAAAAAATCTGCCAACCATTGGCACCGAGGGTGATAGCGGCTTCTTCTTGTTCATTACCCTGAGTTTCCATCAACGGGATCAGCTCTCGTGCGACGAATGGAAAAGTGACGAAGATGGTGGCGATGACGATGCCAGGTGGGGCGAAAATGATTTGGAAGTCATGCTCGGTAAACCATGGGCCAAACCAGCCTTTCGCGCCAAATAACAACACCCACACGAGGCCAGCGATGACCGGGGAAACGGCGAAGGGAAGGTCGATCAAAGCGACCAGCAAAACGCGCCCCCGAAATTTAAATTTAGTGACAAGCCAAGCGGCGGAGACTCCGAATAAGGTGTTGAGCGGTACTGAAATGGCGGCAACTAACAGAGTGAGCTTGATCGCATCGAGCGCGGCTTGCTCGTGTAACGAGGCGAGGAAAACTTCCCAGCCTTTGCGGAAGGCCTCGACGAAAACTGCGGCAAGCGGCAGTAACAGGAATAAGCAAAGAAAAGCGACGGCTGCAACGATGAGTAGCAACCGGACAGGCGCGGATTCGGTGGTGACAGAGGAGCGGGGCATGGCGGTTTTAGCGGTTCTGCCAGTTGAGTCGGCGTTGGAGCAAGTTGATGAAAAATAACAGAAGGAAGGAGACCGTCAGCATCCCGGCTGCAATCACAGCGGCGGCCTCGTATTTGAATTGCTCCAACTGGGCGACGACCAGCAGTGGCAGGATCTCGGTTTTAAGCGGCAGATTTCCGGAGATGAAAATGACAGAACCGTATTCACCGATGGCGCGGGCCAAGGCGAGAGTGAAGCCGGTGATCAGTGCCGGAATGAACATCGGGAAAATCACCCGCCTAAAAATCGTCCAGCGGCCCGCGCCGAGCGTAGCGGCAGCCTCTTCGCACTCGTTGCCGAAGTCTTCCATCACCGGCTGCAAGGTGCGAACGACGAAGGGAAACCCAATAAAAGTGAGCGCGACAAAAACACCGAGCGGCGTGTAGGCGACCTCGATTCCCCACTTTGCCAAGCTTGCGCCGAGCCAGCCATTGGGGGCGTAAATCGCGGTAAGGGTGATGCCGGCCACGGCGGTCGGCAGGGCGAAGGGTAGATCCACCATCGCATCCAGCAGCTTGCGGCCGGGAAAGCGGTAGCGAACCAGAACCCAAGTGACCAACAGCCCGCAAACCGTGCTGACCAGCGCTGCGGCTGCGCTGGCACCGAAGGTCAATTTAGCGGCGCCGATCACTCGCGGCGCGGAGAGAATGGCCCACCACTCAGCGGGGCCAAGCCTGGCGGCCTTGAGGAACAAAGCCGCGAGTGGGATCAGAATAATCAGGCTGAGATAAGTGATGGAAAATCCCATCGACAGCCCGAATCCGGGGATGACGCGTCGTTTCGACATGGCGGCTGGGTTCAAGGGTTGCCGTAAATTTGATCGAAGCTGCCGCCGTCATTGAAGTGGGTCTGCTGCGCTTTGGCCCAACCGCCGAAGTCCTTGTCGATCGTCACAAGGTTAATTTTGGGGAAGTTTTGCGCCCATTTGGCGAGAGCCTTGGGATTGCGCGGGCGGTAAAAATGCTTTCCAGCGAGGTCTTGGGCGGCCTCACTGTAGAGGTAAGTCAGGTAAGCTTTGGCCAGTGCTTCGGTGCCGTGTTTTTTAGCATTTTTCTCGACGATTGCGACCGGTGGCTCGGCGAGGATGCTGAGCGATGGGATGATGATCTCGGTCTGGCCCGGAAACTCCTTGGCAATCAGATGGGCCTCATTTTCCCATGATAGGAAAACATCACCAATGCCGCGCTGGGCGAAAGTGGTAGTGGAGCCACGGGCTCCGGTGTCGAGCACCGGAACGTTTTTAAACAGCGCAGTGATGAAGCCCTTCACTTTGGCCAAATCGCCGTCAAATTTGCGCTCGGCGAAGGCCCAAGCGGCGAGGTAGTTCCAGCGAGCACCACCGGAGGTCTTCGGGTTTGGGGTGATGACCTTGATTCCGGGTTTGACCAGATCGTCCCAATCCTTGACGCCCTTGGGATTTCCCTTCCTCACCACCAAGACGATGGTGGAGGTGTAGGGCGAGCTGTTATCTGGCAGCTTGGACTGCCAATCCTTAGGCAGGAGATTGGCTTGTTGAGCGATGGAGTCGATGTCGCCGGAGAGGGCGAGCGTGACGACATCCGCGCTGAGACCGTCGATAACCGAACGCGCCTGCTTGCCGGATCCACCGTGGGATTGCTTGACTACCAGAGATTTACCGGTTTGTTGTCGCCATTCCTTGGCGAAGGCGGCGTTGAACTCTTGGTAGAATTCCCGCGTCGGATCGTAGGAAACGTTGAGCAGTTCGTCGGCAAAGCTGCCGGAAACGAGGAACGCTGAAAAGAGCGCGAGGAGTTTGAATATTTTCATCGGAAATTTGTAAAAAGTGAGCGGAGGTTTGAGTTTAAAACGACAGGCGGACGCCGCTGAACAAAGTGATTCCATCATAAGAGTGAGTCGTCTCGCGTTCGAGTCTTGCCCATTCCGCACCCGCCATGAGTTTCAGTTTGTCGCCGTAAATGAAGTATTGGATCCCGCCGTAAATGGCCTGATACGCATCACCTCGTCCTTTGTTGGCCGCGACGGCTTTCTCGTATCGAGTTTGGCCGACCACTCCAAGCGGACCCGCACTATTTGCATAAGAGTAGCGACCGACCAGTTGGAGTTTCTTGGGGATCAAGTCGTAGGTCGGCTCGATGTAGAAACCGAAAACGTCGTCGTTGGTGCCGTCTCCGCCAGTCGCTGAGAAACCCTCAATGGCGACGCTGGCATCGCCTTGTTTCAGTGAAAAAGTGGCCGAAACGATGTCGGCGTATTTCCCCAATGTCAGATCACTGGGTTTGCGGTCGCTGTGCAGCCAATCCAAGTGGAAGTCGGCTTTTTCAAAGTCGAGTAGATGCTTAAAATCATAGCCGCCACCGAGGGAGTAGGAAATGCCACCCTTGAAATCGCCGAATTCCCCATCACCCAAAGCTCCGGTGCCGCCGGTCGTCGAAGGAGTGTCGTTCGAATAAACTCCTGCCCGCCACGACCAAGCATCGCGGATTGCTTCCACCGTGAAAGCACTGGCGCGGTTGATCCCAAGCTGATTGAAAATTTGCGAGCGTTCGAAGGTCGGCTGACTGTTGGTGGATTCTAGCCAATCATTTTGAGCGATCAACGGTTTCGTTTTTCCTGCCGTGAGAGTGAGCCAGGACTTTGGTTTCCAGCGAAGATAGGCATCCACCAGGCCATCATAGAAGTCGTCAAAGCCGTCATGACTCTGGAAATCGAGACGAGCTTCTAACTGCTTGTTAAAGAGTTTGGCGTCAAACCCGAAGCGCGAGCGGCGGTCTTCCCAATTGCTTTGGCTGCCATTGGCGTCATCAACACTCCAATATTGCCCCTGATAGCGACCGCGCAGTTTAAATTCTTCGAGGATCGGGTTGAGCTCATCCTTGTAAAGAGTGGCGTGCCCCCAAAGCTGATCAAAGGCGCTGGGTTCGACCCATTCCGTCGAGTGATCCTGGCCATTGACGAGGGCCGGAAGCGCCACGAGCAGAGCCAGTGCTGAAGAACGGGGTAGCCGATCACTCAACACGAGAGTAGTCAATTTACGACGTTTCTTGGATGAAGTAGGAATACGAATTTCAGTTTGATAGGGTTGTGCTGTTGTTTTCATGGTTGTCTGCGGAGCGTCCGCGTCCGGTGTTCCGGTGAGCTTTCGCAGGAGTGATGGAGTAAGCCCCCGAGTGTACGGTGGGTGGAGAGAGAGTTAGAAAACGCAAAAAAGAGACCGAGCGGAGGCGGAGGATGACGCGGCACAAATCGCGGCGTGAATGACGTCGGGATGCTGCGCGGGTCGATCCCTCCGGTGGTCCGGTCGGTCTCTTGAGGCGGAATGAAAAATTATTTTCGCTCTAGACCCGTCTCGTCACGAACTGCGACGAAACGAGTTTTTTCAATGCTTTCGACTTGGGTCACACGACCCTCGTGGACCGTGATTTGGACCGAACCGAAGCGGAGATTACCGACGTTTTGGCGAACGACTTCCAGCCAGTCGCTCTTGGGATTGTTGGCTGAGCTGGGTTCAGATGGAATCGAGTTCATCGGGTAGGGTAGCGAGTTGAGAAAGACCGGCGAGAAATCCGTCGGCAGGATCGGCTTTACGGTGGAGCGTGGTCTCAGCAGCAGCCAGCGAATCGGCACCGGCAAATGGCGGGACAATCCCGTCACGGCGCATTTTCCGCAGAGTAACCTCGACCACTTGAGCCACGGTGTAGCGATCGAGAATATTGGCGATCGCGTTACGAACATCGATCATCACCATCCGTAAACCACAGTGGTCCTCGTCCGGGCAAGTGCAGGGCTGGTAGGCATTTTCGCTGGCGCAGCAAATCGGTGCGAGGCGACCATCCATCAGCCGCACGAGCTGGCCGATACCGATTTCAGAAGCTGGCTTGGCCAACGAATAACCGCCGAATTTCCCCCGATGGGTCTCCACCAGTCCGGCTTCGCGCAGCTCTTGAAGAATCCGCTCGACGAACTTCAGCGGCAACCGATTCGCCTCAGCCAGCTCCGCACCAGAAATCGTCCCACGCCCGACTTCGCTCGCAATCCCGAGATGGATCGTGGCGCGCAGCGCATATTCAGCTTTTTTTGAAAGGTGCATTCGTTAATCTGGATTAATGAGTATGGATTAAAACCGGCTTGCCAAGCAAAATTTTCAAAACCTCGAAATCGCCTCAATCGCGGAACCGTGAACTCAGTTTCGTCTGAACTCGCGTCCCTCGCTCGGAAACACCGAGAAATTGAGATCAAAGCATCGCCGCGATCGATTCAACTTCTAGCGAAGAAGCCAATCCGGCGACCCACAATTCGCGATGCCCTGACTTTCGGAAACGCGGGCTTCATCAGAACACAAAAGCCTGATCGGTCAGTATTTCCCGAGGGGCAGTTGCCTCGCGGACCTGACCGACTCGGAAGTGGTCCAGATCCACAACAAGCTCAACTCGCGTCCGAAAAAATACATCGACGATGCCATTCCAAATGATACCTTGATGATCTTTTCCCCATAAATTATGCGAGTCGCTTGAATCCGCCGCTCACACAATAAATAAAATCCTTATCTTAAAAATTGAGGGAAATCTAACTACATGAAACCCACAACATTCAGTATTTACTTAGCTGCCATCATAAGTCTTTCAGGTTTATCCAATGGGGCTACGTTTTTCACCGAGAATTTCTCAAGTACCACCGCCGGTCCCAACCTAACTCTTGGTTCGGCCTTCGGCAGCGCGACCACCAGCTTCGCAGCTAGCAATTTCACCATTACCTCGGGCGGAGGTCCCCGCATTTATCTTGGGACCAACGATACAGATTACAACACCCTCGATTTTGTATTCACGACTACAGTAACGCTCCCAAATAACACCAGCGCAAATTCGATGCCATTCTTCGGAATGGGCACCGCTACTCCTACGGGCACCTACGGTGAGCCGCTGACAAACCAGTGGCTCTTGATGGGCTATCGCCCTGACGATAGGCAATTCCAAGAGCGCAATAACGCGGGAGCCAACACCGGCATCGGCACTCCATTCAGTGTCGATCCGCTGGCCGGTGGCACCCACGGAATGCGCATGGAATGGACTGCCAGCACCAAGACCGCGATCTTCACATTCGATGCCGGTAACGATGGAATCTATAACGGGCCAAATGATTTCACCTTCACCCGTAACGCAACCGCCAATGGTTTTACCCCCACGGCTTCACAACTTTTTTTAGGGGGTGGCAATGGGTTGATCTTCGATAATATCAGCATCACCTCTCCCGTTCCTGAACCCTCCGTCGCGCTACTCGGCGGTTTAGGAATTCTCGGCTTACTGCGCCGCCGCAGAATCTGAGTAAAACCGATTCCAACGACTTTAAATTTAACCGCGAGGGAGAGGCCAAGCCCTCCCTCGCTTTGCGTCAATCCAACTTCGGCCGCAGAAGCCAATGTTCACTTTAGCTCATCCCATGCCCGACTCAAACCCGGCGATATCTGTGAAGCAGAACGAGCTGAGAGATTCCCAGTAATCCAAAGAACCAGGTTTACAAGTTTCACCGGTGCTTCAGAATCTCACCGATGACTCAATTCTGGTGCAACGACCGCTGGTTTAATTCTCAGGATTTCCCCGCCTCGCCGCTCGATCGCGGCGCAATTCTGGGGTTGGCCTTGTTTGAAACTTTGTTGAGCCTCGACGGCGAACCGATCTTTATGGAGCGTCACCTTACCCGACTTCTCCTCGCTTGCGAAAAGTTCGGGTGGAGTTTTTCTTGCCCTCGATTTCGCCCAATTGCGCGCGAGCTACTGGCGAGAAACCAACTGGAGCTTGGTCGTGCCCGCATCCGACTCACCCTCACCGCAGGCAGTGGCCCCCTCGATCATCTCAGCTTGGGTGCCGACCACCGGCTTTGGATGACCGCACTTGCAGCGCCCCCCACCCCCCCCACCCTAAAAGCGGCACTTTCGCCTTGGCCAAGAAACGAACACTCGCCTCTCGCAGGACTGAAATGTGCAGCCTACGCAGAAAACCTCATTGCGATGAATCAAGCCCGAGCTCGCGGCTTCCAGCAGTCAATCTTTCTCAATACCGCAGGCCAGGTCTGTGAAGCGGCCACCGCCAACCTTTTTCTGGTAAAAAATGGCACTTTGTTCACTCCACCGCTGACTTCGGGTTGTCTGCCGGGAATCACCCGCCAAGTCGTCCTCGAACTGAGCCAAGCGCTTACAATTCCTTGCCAACAGCAGCCACTCTCACGTGCAGACCTCGATCACGCTGACGAAATTTTCCTGACTTCCTCGATCCATGGAGTCGTCGGAGTTTCACAATTCGAGGACCGACAGCTTGAGCCCGGGCCACTCACTCAAGGTTTGCGCAAGGCATGGCACGAGGCCTGTCGCTCAAAAACCGCCGATCGCTGATTGAACGTTTTTGCTTTATTTCAATCCTCTCCTCGTTTCATCTTCTCACTGCGAATCACCTCATTACCACCATGTCACGTCCAGTCACACTCTTCACCGGCCAATGGGCCGATCTGCCGCTCACCGAGCTCGCTCCCCTCGCCTATGAAATGGGCTACGACGGCCTCGAACTCGCCTGCTGGGGCGACCACTTCGATGTCGATGCCGCCGCCACCCAAAAAAACTACGTCAAAGAAAAATGGGAGCTGCTCGCCGACCACGGCCTTACTTGCTACGCGATTTCCAACCATCTCGTCGGCCAAGCGGTTTGTGATCTGATCGACGAACGTCATCAAGCAATTCTCGCCCCCGACGTCTGGGGCGATGGTGAGCCGGAAGGCGTCCGTAAACGTGCCGCTAAAAAAATGATCACCACCGGCAAAGCCGCCCGGGCATTTTTTAACGCCAAACCCGGTCGCGAGGGCAAAGACAGCTTCCCCGCCGTCGTCAACGGCTTTACCGGCTCCTCAATTTGGCATTCGCTGTACGCGTTCCCGCCGACTTCACAAGCGTATTATGACAAGGGCTTCAAAGACTTCGCCAAGCGCTGGCTGCCGATTCTCGACGCCTATGACAAACTTGATGTCAACTTCGCCCTCGAAGTTCATCCTACCGAAATCGCCTTCGACATCGCCTCAGCTCAGCGGGCCCTAGCCGCCGTCGGCAATCACCCACGCTTCGGCTTCAACTATGATCCATCCCACCTCGGCTACCAAGGCGTGGACTACGTGAAGTTCATCCGGGACTTCGGCTCCCGGATCTTTCACGTCCACATGAAAGACGCTTGGTGGAATCACGGCGACGGCTCAGTCGGCGTGTTCGGCGGCCACACCAATTTCGGGGATGCCCGCCGTTTTTGGGATTTCCGTTCGCTGGGTCATGGCGACATTGAGTTTGAGGATATCATCGTTGCACTCAACGATGTCGGTTACCGAGGACCCCTTTCCGTCGAGTGGGAAGACATCCGAATGGATCGCATCCACGGTGGCGAAGAAGCCGCCGCGTTTGTCCGCGCTGTGGATTTCCCAACCAGCCGCCTCGCCTTCGACGCCGCATTTGACAAGGCGAACCAGTGATAGAATCGCTCCGAAAATCAAGGTGAGGCCAAACTTGGCCGTGCCCTGAAATTGCCAGTAAGTCGTCTCAAAAAGGCGGGAAAGCTTAGCTTGACCGCTTTTTTGAGACGTGCCCCCCTGCCCGCTTTACGCCCAATTTGGCACTTCCAGCCGGAAATCCGGGATTCGCGAGAACACCCAATCTCCAGTCGCCGTTTCACCGAAAAAAGCTCCCGAGACCTGAGCTCCGTGGGCAACCACGTGGTAGCTGTTGTAGGAAAAATGACCACCCGGCTCGATGATCGGCATTTGCCCCACCACCCCGTCGCCTTCAACTACGGTGGTTTCTCCTTCATCTTCCTGAACTACCCATTTCCGACCACGAATCGTCACCGGCACCGGCGAGTCATTGTGGATCGAAATAAAATATACAAACGGATGCGGTTTTTCCTGCGGCGCTTCAAGGCTCGGCATATAAATCACGTCATCCACCTTCACCCGAAGGCCTTCAAATTCTTGAATCTTACCTGCCATACGACCAATCGTTTCTTGAGTTACGGAATCTGCCAAGCACCAAAGGCAATTGTGACGAATCGATTGCACCACGCCCCAATACTTGGAGCTCAAAAAGCGCCTCATCAACCGCGTCCTCGATTCCGAACTCACCACCTAGCGGATTCAGGGAGTGAAAAATCGGGGGCGAGCTGCCTCAGCTCAGCGAGATGCGGTCCTTGCTCTCGGTCCATAGAACTCTAACGCCCACAATGGGGCACACCATCCCAGCCTCGGGCAAGGCCTTAGGAACCCGAACAGAAAAAGAATTGAGCCCTCATGACAGAGGGACACATGACAGAGGGACAGTCCTGAATGGTGCTGACTTAAGCGGTTATTCGGAGTTTTAGGCCTTCATTGAAATCATTTAGACCCTCCGTTCGAGACCATTCAATTTGGCCCGTCATGACATTGATTTTGGGATTTTCGAGGATTTGTTTCGTGGATGCGGCAGACACCTCGTAGCTCACCGACAATCATCGAAACTTCGCTTAAGTCAGCACCATTCGGGACAGTCCTTCTGTCATAGTCATTCTGTCATGAGTCCCTATTTAATGCTTCCGATCGTTCGCAACTCGGGTTGCGAAGTAGCCGCCTTAATCTTTCGAATCGCATTCTTCACCGCATCCGTCCTTGTCGGGTTCAAATCTGCGGGGAACTGATCCTTTGCAGTCTGTTCGTTGAGTTGATCAATCAATTCCATCAGCTCCGGAATGACTTCACGCGCAGCAATCCCGTAACCTGCAATGATATCAGCAATTTCACCCGTTCGACTTTCACTGCCGTTACCACCTTGGGTCTTCATAAAAATCACGCCTGCCGCGATAGCTTCCCGGTAGTGATATTTACTCAATGTCAAAAACGCACTCATCCGGATTTCATTACTAAACATCGTGTCAGCCGGACATGCTGTTTTAACAGCTTCAACCAAATCCGGTGCTAGTTTAGCGACATCATCTTGACTGAGTAATTTTTCAAATGTCGAAACCAAAGTCGCTCTCGCCATGCCATCTGGGTTGGTCATCACCGCTCGAATTGCCGGATAAAGCAACTTACGGTCAATCTCTTGAATCGATTCCTGTAAAAGTCCTCCAAACAAAGCGGCAGCGAGTTCACCATGCGTGAGCTGGATCGGATCTTCCCATACCACGGGGTAAACCGGCACCGCCGTATTCACTACCGCCTTAAGCATTTCCGTAAGAACTGGTTTAGCAATGTCATTCATATTTTTCAAAGCATTTGCTGCCTTGACTCGTAGCCAACGATCTTGATGAACTAGCAGCCGGGTTAAAACCGGTAAAGCGACAGGGTCCTTGAGATACCCCAAAGTTTCGGCAGCTCCTTGACGTTGATGCGCATCAGGACCTTCCGCTATCTCAATAAGCTTTTCGACAAACTTACTGCAATCGGGACGACTGCCGAGTTCTTCGGCAGCCCAACTCCGAACAATTGGCGACCAATCGCCAAAAGCCTCGATCAGCTGCTCGGAAGTCAACGTCTTACGGCTGAGGTCAAAATGACCCGATGCAGTCGCTTGGCTCACATCTTTTTCACCAAGCCAATTGGCAGAATTAGCATCGCGACCCGTCAGACAAATTTTTTTCAAGGGCAGCGAATAAGTCAAAACATAACTGGCAGTAGGACTTAATCCATAATAGCTGCTATTCCCCTCATAAGTATGGTTGTCTGTATCACCACCACCATATTGCTCACTTCCATCGTAGGTAAATGAACCGTCACAACGCCTCACCAAGTCAAAATGCCACGACGCCTCATGGAAAAAGGCTTTCGTCGCGATTTGTCCGCCCGTGTTCGCTCCAAGTGCCCCCCATAGATAACTATACCCTTGACCAGTGTGACCGTATTCTCGATTCTTATAAGAAGCGGTAACTGATTTTGCAAAAAATTGTGTCTCCCTAGTTCTATGACCTTGCAATGCAAATAACATCGCCGCCATCGCGTTCTTACCATTGTTATCATGAGCCATCCATGGCAGATGCTCACCATACGGAATCGCTCCCTTATCGACGTAATAGCCAAAAAATTTCGAGGCACGGTCGATTGCGGGATCAATTTCTGGATTTTTTACGCCACACTTTTTCCCCATAACAATTGCAATATTTCCGACCAAGCCCGCGGCGTTGAGTGGGCCATAAGGTGGGATCGGGCCATGGAATTTCCCTTCGGCAGTCAGACTTGAAATGCCATGGCCGAAGGTGCCATACAGACTTTGGCCCTTTGCAAGTGCCACGGTGTATTGCTCAATCGCGTGCATCACTTTATCATCACCCGTTGCTAGGAAATACTCACATAAAAATAAATTACAATACCCCCAGTCCCAAATAAATGGGCCATCCTTAAGCTCCAACTGCAGCGTTTGCGGGCCAAGCTCGTGAGCAAAAGTCCGTAACTTGGGAAGATAACTCGAATCACCCGTCGCGAGTAAGGCTAGCCCATTCACCGCACCGGTCCAGTCAAGTCCAAGCGATTCTTTCTCCAGCACCTGACAAGCATTTTTGAAAATGAGCTTTGATTTCGGGCAATTGAAAGGTGCTGTGTCACTGTAGTTGCCCATAACTTGCAATTTTAACGTTACATTCTCGATTTTTCCCCGCCGCCAAACCATCAACTTTAAGAATCCATAGTTCTCAGTTTTCTCGGCTTCTTGAATCGCTAGTGCGATACTCTTACGCGCATCGGCTGAGAATAGGACTCGATCAATCCCAAGTATGATGTCATCAACTTTGATTAAGCCATTTGCTGGTGACTTGGAACCCACATGAGTTACTAGGATCTGTCGGCTGAGCGTCGTCGTTCTACCCTGCTGGCCATCATGATTACTCGCAGCTTTAGTATAAATCCAGCCTCGCAAGCCAGTCGCCCCAAGGTTATAAGTTTGCTCGCGATTCACCGAACCATGTTTTGTTAAATCAGGTAGAGTTTCCGGATACTCTTCCGCATTTAAACAACAAATCATCATCGAGATGATGACCCCAAAAGTGAACTGATTTTTAGATATCCTCATAACGTCGAGTTGTACTGTCCATTCTGAGAGGATCATTTAGACAACATCCTTGTCTAAATGATCCTAATCTAAAAGACCTTCTGGCTAAATCATTGAAATTTAAGGCTAGTCATACTCAAGGCTTCGGGGCCTGTTGGATCCAAACTGTCATCGCTCCCTTTGTTCGATTCTGCCAAGCGTAGTATGGAATTGCGGTAATTTTGATTGGGCTCTTACCGTCGGCAAGAGCCTCACCTTCAAGAACAGTCACCCCGCCCAAAAGTTCGTTACGATGCTTGGCCGTCATTTCTGCAGCTCTTGGCAGCACGAGATTGAAAAGATTCAAATCCGGTTGATCCGCAGCTTCTAAACAATAAACCAAAGGACCACGCATCAAGGTAACTTTGCCCCGATCTGCTTCAACTTTTTCATTGGCAAAGACGCGCCGAATCGGCATCGGCAAATCTAACTCCACCACATCTCCGGCCTTCCATGTCCGCTGCAGATGTACATAACCATCATCACCAGGCTTTGCTTCAACCTTTTCGCCATTAACCGTTAGGCCAATTGGCGAAATTTTCGCGTCATCGAAACTGTATAAATCACTCGGAACCGGTTGCCCTAAAGCCCAGCCAGGAACTCGTAAATTGAGCGAAAAATCCGAAGATTTATCGGGATTCACACTGAGGCGGACCTTACCATTCCAAGGGTATTCCGTCTGTTGAGTCAGCTTGAGAGCTGAGCCATCAGTCATTTTCAGCGTCGCATCCCCTGCGGCATACAAATTGACCAACACCTGATTTTTACTCTGAGCATAAACGAAACCACCAATCTGCGGGAAAATCCGGGCAAGGTTCGTCGGGCAGCATGACAATCCGATCCATGAAGTGCGGTCGCTGCCACTCTCACTGGCCAGAGGGTTTTGATAGAAGAAATGATCACCGCTGAGTGAAATTCCCGAAAGTACTCCGTTGTAGAGTGCCAACTCCATCACGTCTGCATACTTTGACTGTCCCTTGAGCAAGTTCATTCGCTGTTGCCAGAACACATGAGCGATGGCAGCGCAGGATTCATTATAGGCTGAGTCATTGGGTAACTTATAGGCGTCGCCAAAACCTTCATCCTCGTATTGGCCTGTCCCCAGAGCACCCGTGATGTACATCTTGCGTCCGACGACGTCACTCCAAAGATGATCTAGGGCTGCCTCATAGCCCGGCGCAGCCATGAAGCGAACTGTGTCCGCCATCGCAGAATACACATATCCGGCACGCACCGCATGACCGACCGCCTCAAACTGATCAATTAGCGGTTTGTGATCCTGCATCCGCCCATTGCGATACCTCAAGTGTGCATGAAAAAATTCACGCCTTTGTTCTGGAGTTGGTTGGGTAATCGGTGGGGGAGGCGCAACCTGAGATGTTGGATCGAAAGGCTTGCGCTCGGTACCATGAGCATACCCACGCTCATCGAGAAAAAATCTAGCCAACTCTAAATAACGACGTTCCCCGGTATTGCGATATAATTTAATAAGAGCTAACTCCACCTCTTCATGGCCATCGACATCATAACGCTTGTGGACGCCAAAAATACTGTCGATGTGGTCCGCAAAACGTTTCGCGGCATCCATGACCTTATGTTCACGGGTTAAATGTTCATGTTCGCCCGCCATCTCGAAAAAATGACCCGCATTATACATCTGGTGCTCTAACCGGAGATCCTCCCAGCGCTTGTCGAGGCCATTCACGATAAACCAAGTGATTAGAAACCCGTCTTTTTGCTGAGCCGCGAGAATTCGATCCACAATCCCCTCGACCCGCTGGCGGAGAGCTGGGATATTATGATGTTGTAAGGAAATTAGAGCACCTTCCAAAACCTTGTAGAGATCCGAATCAAAGGCGTGGTGGCCTTTCAATGGCCCGTCGTATTTACCTGCAGCCTTATCAAAATTAGTCACATGGCCATCTTTTTCAAGCTCATCTAACGAATGAGGAATGGTCACGTCTTGAGTAATTTTGAGACGGGGACCCCAGAAGCCGCCGCGCAGCTCTACCTGAGCTTGGCTTACTTCTTCAAAACCTCGCAGCGGCTGCGGATTTTTCAAGTTTTCCGCAGCATGAGTGCGAGTTGCGACGATAGCCATCACGGCCATGAATGTCAGGTGTTTACGATGTAATTTCATAAAAATGGCACTATAGATTATCTATAACGGAGCATCACGGGTATTTTATTCAGAATACTCGGATTTTTTCCTAAAAACATCCAACTCGTAGATCGACCAATGGTATTTGGCATCGATACCGAGCTGTTTGATCTGGATGTAGCGTGCTAACTGGGAAGGGAAACGAATTGAAGTGATCCCTGGTTTTCCGGAACCGGTGGCAATCGGTTGCCCCCAGTTTAAGCCATCCTGAGAGACCGAGACCGCATATTCTTTGGGTGAATCCCACTGCGCCCAAGTGTTGTCTAATTCGATTCTATCAAAAACTTGAGACTGTTGCATATCTACTTGAAACCACTGGCCCGGAGATTGGGTTTGGGTCATGTCGCGCCAGCCAGTCCAATGGTCCCCATCAATCGCATTAGCAGCAGACCCATCGATGGTAATTTTTTCATCACTGAAGATGAATGTTCCATCTGCAACCGAAGCCGAGGCCGTCCATGACTTCTTTTCGAGCGGGATATCATTCGGTGGTGATGTGGGTGCAGCTTTTGGCGAGTCAAGCGGCAAAGTACCGATACCGAGGAAATGCCAAGTTCCGGGAGCAACCTTGAACTTTATATAGTCCGCATCCTCACCGCAGAAAGTAATTCCTGGCAGCTCGCCGGTTTTGGCGTCGCCCCAAATCGTGGTGTGGTTCACTTGGATTCGCTTGAGGTTTGAAAACGACTTTTTAGGGATTCCGACGACCGCGATCGTATTTGCGGGTGAAGTTAGAGTAAGTGCATATTCCGACAGCGTTTTTTTCAAATCCACCGTGATGCTACCCTTGATCGTGGGCACGACGACCTTGAGCGAGCTCAGAAACGCCTCCTTGGGCATCACTTGGTAGGTTGACCAACCCGGCTCAAGCGGCGAAACCCCGGCGATCATTTTGGAAAGAATCAGTGCGGGCGGGTTCCAGCCGTGATTCAAGGATGACTGCTCGTCGAAAGCATCAATTCGCGAGGCCCACCATCGATCGTAATGTTCCCACAAAGTGGTAAAGCTACATGAGATCATCGTTTGATAACGATTGTGCATTCGCAACAAAGCGTAATCTTGTTTACCGATGGTACAGAGCGCTTCAAAAACCCACCGATCAAAGAAGCAACTTGAGTGGGTTTTTTGAGTTAGCACATGATCATAAATTGGCTGCCACTTTGAACAATCTGCGAGCCCGACATTGATCGCCATTGCATTCGCCCGGTCATCTGGCTCGGTGACTTGGGAGGACATGTAGTAGTGGCCTTTCCAGTATTGGCTATCAAAAGTGCTTTGAATTTCTGCAAGTTTGAGATCAATTGCCGCGAGATCCGCTTCATGGCGGGTGACCTTGGCCATTTTTTTCAGTGTGCCCAAGCAATTGTAGTAGAAGCATGTTTCGATCACCGCCGTGTCCTTAATTTCCTTGCCCCAATCAAACCAAGTCTTGGGATTTCCGAATTGATAGGTTTCAAACAAAAACTTTTTAGTTTGATCATAAACAACCTCCATCGTTTGCAAATCACCAGTTTGCAAATAATAAAACCATAGTCCGTAATCGCCCAAGAACTCAAGATGCTGCCCGGGATAAAATTTCGGCTCAAGCTTCCGCAATACCAGCTCTTTGGCTAAGCGATGAGAAGCCGTATCGAAGAGATAAAAACATTGGCCCAGTTCGGGCGTGCCATCGCCCCAAAAACCCACTCGTTCGCGGTCCGGGCAATCGTAAAAATGATCTCGCATGCAAATGTAGGCAGTCCGCGCCGCTTTTTTCCATAAAATATTGTAATCGTTGTCATTGCATTCAAACGAACCGACCAAGTTTGTAGGATATCCTGTTTCGCGATATTTTACGGATTTGACAATCACGCCAGCGGGAATTGTGTAAACTGCCCCCTCGCCGCTGACCCAATTTTTTGCCTCGTGATGCTGTTTGCCCTCACTCGTTTTGAAGGTTTCCGTAGGGGTTAGAAAGAGAACCAATGGATTGCTAGAATTGTAGCAGATTTCCTGCCCGGCAGAAGCCTCAAGCTCAATCGAAGGCTGAAAATGACAATTATAAGGTAACGTGCATACTAACTTCCATGGCTTTAACTCCGAATGCGGCAGATCTTTGGAGAGCCTGAGGTAATTTTCAACTCCGTAGTCTTTAATCCTTGTATCACTCGCCGCATGAATTTGTGGGGTTAGCATACTCCAAGCCGCGAATATCACCCCGAGAAGTAGGTCAAGAAATCGCCGACTGAAATTTCTATTGGCTATTTGGATTGTCATATCGGGGTGAGGCGAATGGATAGGCCAGCATCGATAGGTGATCAAGGATGGACTCGCGAGGGATTGAGATTTAGAAAGCAAGCTTCGAGTGTGACCTTTGCTTTGCAGCTTGAAGCGTTTCATGCCATTTTCCGGTCATGCGATTTTATATTTTTTTCAGTGGCTTGACGATATTGGCGATGGGCGTGGCTGCCGGGTATGTGTTGGATAAGTCAAACTCGCTGGGATTTCTGCAAGGTGCGCTTACTTTGGGTGGGGGCATCGTCATTTGTGGAGGGTTTTCGCTAAAAATGCCATGGCACGGAATCATTGGCGCAGGAATTTTAGCGCTGCTCGGCACTGCACGCGGCTTAGGAAATCTCCCGAGCTTGGTAAAATTTGTGACCGGCGAGCGTCCGCGCGGTTCGACTCCGGTGTTGGAAATGGGAGTGACCTTGATTTGCTTGCTGTTGCTGGTGAAAATCATTCGGGCTCTATCGCAGGAGCGGGTGCGACGGATGCTGGAGTCGGAGGCGTGACAACAGGCGATTTCGGCAATAAATCCTGCCATTGATGCAAGGTGTAGCCTACGCCGATGCCACCCATTTCAGTCAACAATTCCTGGCACCGCAGGTGCCATTTGTCATAGTCTGGAGCTGAATGTTCGGACTCGTGGCTACCCGGAAAAACCAAATAACTCACTTTTAAATCGGAAACGGGTCGATTGTAGGCGGACGCTTTTGGGTTAAGCTCGCGCGCGAGGCGCAACGAGCCCTCACCGACTTTGGAAGTTGGGCCACCATCACCGACGATCGCCGGGTAAAGTTTTTTATCGTAAATGATGACTGCATAGTCGCCGGTTTTCGGGGCGAAAGCATCGTTGGATGAGAGGAGATCGACCGGAATGACGATGAACGGATCGTAGTCGGCGATGAGAAAGCTGCGATTTTTAAGATCTTCGATGCCGCGTTTGAGATACTGGATACGATTGCGCAACCAAATCTTGCGGGCCACTGGAGTTGCGGCGGTAGCAAGCTCCTTCTGGGCGACGCTGATCCGCTGCTCCCAGCCTTGAACGATTGGGTTCGGCACTGGCGTCTTTTTCGCCCATCCGTAACTGGTGAATGGTTGATAATTGGGTGAATCGACGATTTCAGGGGGCATCGTTGCCAAACGATCGCCATCCGAGCCATCCGCGACTACATCCATGTCAGCTTGCATGAAAAATACCCGGCGGCCGCTTTCGGTTTTTAAGTTGAGGATGGTTTCGCAGTCGTAAATATTGTGTTTAGTTAGGAGTTCGTTGAGGAGATTTGCATCACGCCGAACTCGCTCGGCTTTGTTGGCATAAAGCTTGGCGAATCCGCTAGAAAGTTCCGCTTTTTCGACCAGCGCAGACAATCCCGGCAACATTTTTGAGAGTTCCGGGCTGGAGGTTTCCAGTTC